>JAJXTK010000432.1 GCA_021783935.1 Myxococcales bacterium
CGTAGCCGAAGCCGAAGCCGTAGCCGATGCCGGAGCCGTAGCCGAAGCCGTAGCCGAAGCCGTAGCCGATGCCGGAGCCGTAGCCGTAGCCGAAGCCGAAGCCGAAGCCGTAGCCGATGCCGGAGCCGAAGCCGTAACCGAAGCCGGAGCCGATGCCCCCCTCGGCGCCCTCTCTACGCCTCCGAGCGACCGTGCCTCGCGAGCCGTCGGTAGAGCGTCGCCTGATCGACCTCGAGCAGCTTGGCCGCCTGCTCTCGGTTGCCGCGCGACAGCGCGAGCGCAGTCCGGATGTGGCTCGCCTCGAAGTGCTCCACGGCCGCGCGCAATCCCATGGTCGGGGGCTCCCCCGCTCGCATCTCCGCGGGAAGGTGCTCCGGGTCGAGAGTCTCGCCGTCCGCCAGGATGGTCGCCCGCTCGATGACGTTCGACAGCTCCCGCACATTCCCGGGCCACTCGTGAGCGATCAGCAGGCGCATGGCGTCGTCCGACGGGCGCAATGGCCTGCGGTGCTGCGCTCGGCAGTGCACCGCGCAGAAGTGGGCGACGAGCGCGGGAATGTCCTCGCGTCGATCGCGGAGCGGCGGCAGCCGGAGGCGGAAGACGTTGAGGCGGAAATACAGGTCGGCGCGGAAACGCCCCTCGCGGACCGCGACCTCGAGATCCTTGTTGGTCGCGGTGATGAGTCGGAACTCCGCCTTCACCGGCCGGTCCGCCCCGACCGGCGTCACTTCGTGCGATTCGATGGCACGAAGCAGCTTGGCTTGGGCCGCGAGCGGGAGGTCGCCGACCTCGTCGAGGAAGACGGTGCCGCCGTGCACGCCGCGAAGGATGCCGGTGCGGCGACGGTCGGCCCCGGTGAACGCGCCGCGCTCGTGGCCGAAGAGCGCGGTCTCGACGAGCTCCCCCGGCACGGCCGCCATGTTCACGGCAAGGAACTCGCAGTCGCGCAGCGCCGAGCGCGCGTGCACCGCGCGGGCGACGAGCTCCTTGCCGCTGCCGCTCTCGCCCGTGACGAGGACGGTTGCGTTCGTCGGCGCGACCTTGTCGACGAGCTCGAAGACCGAACGAAGCGTCGCGCTCTGGCCCACGAGCCCCTCGAATCCGAGGCGGGCGCCGACGTCGCGGCGCAATCGCCGGACCTCGTCTCGGAGCGCGCCGTACGCGGCCAGATTCCTCACCTTCTGCAGCAGGTCCTCGAAGATGACCGGTTTGGTGAGGTAATCGAAGGCCCCATAACGAAATGCATCTACCGCGGACTCCACGGTGGAGTACGCGGTCATGAGGAGCACGAGGATCTCGGGCCGCTCGTCTTGAATCCGCTTGAGAAGCCCGAATCCGTCGAGTCGCGGCATGCGGATGTCCGCGATGACGAGATGGAAATCCCCCTCGCGCAGACGCGCGTACGCCGACTCGCCATCTGCGACGCCCTCGACGACGTGACCCGCATCGCGGAGGCAGGCGCAGAGATTCTCCCTGAGAATCTCCTCGTCATCCGCGACGAGAATTCGCTCGCTCATCGTTCGGCACCGCCCTTCGCCTTCATTCATGGTTTGTCGCGCCGTCGCCCTAGAATACGCGCGTCCTCGCCTCGTGGCCTCTCGTCGATTTGCGCAAGGTCGGTTTTGAGTGCCATACTGGGGTGTGGTTACCCCGCCGCCCCGGAGCAAACGCGCAGCGCGTCGACACCACCTCCGACGCGTCGTGCGGCGCCTCGTCGAGCGGACGCACGAGCTCCACGTGAGCCAAGCGTTCGCCGAGCGGCTGCTCGACGCGATTGACGCGCGCGTCATCGTCGTCGGTCGGGATTTCCACATCCGGACCGTGAATGAGAAGGTGAACGGCCTCCACGGCGAGGACGTGTGCGGCCGCGTCTGCTACGAGGTGCTCGGTCGGCGCAGCGCGCCATGCGTCGCGTGTCCGGTGGCGCGCACGTTCGCGACCGGGCTTCCGGCCTCTTGCGAGCGCCCAGCGCACCTGGTCGGCACAGAGGAGATCCTGCGCCAAGAGACCTACCCCGTCGTCGAGCCGGACGGCCGCATCGAGGCCGTGATCGAAGTGGCGCGCATCGTCACGGCTGAGCGGCAATTCCAGTCGAAGATGATGCATCACGAGCGCATGGCCGCGTTCGGGCTCCTGGCTGCTGGGCTCGCCCACGAAATCGGCAACCCGCTCGCCTCGATGCAGTCGCAGCTCCAACGCGCGAAGCACGAACGCGACCCGGCCTTCACCGAAGAGACGTTGGCGGTCATCGGCGGGCAAATCGACCGGATCGCGCGGCTTCTTCGCGACTTCACCTCCTCGGCGCGCCAGCGTCCCGAGCATGTGGCCGTCGTCTCCGTCAACCAGGTCGTCGAGGACGTGGCTCGGATGATCGGGCACGACAGGCGGGCGCGAAGCGTGAAGATCGAGACGAACCTGGCGACCCTTCCTGGCGTCACGACCCGCGAAGACCTGGTCATGCAGGTGCTGCTGAACCTCGCGATCAACGCGCTGGACGCGATGCCCGACGGCGGCACGCTCGAGATGTCGACCTCGGTGACCGATGGCTGGGCCGTCGTGCGGGTGCGCGACACCAGCTGCGGCGTGCCCGAGATCGTTCGCCGACGCCTCTTCGAGCCGTTCTTCACCACCAAGGAGCCGGGCTCCGGAACGGGCCTCGGGCTCTTCGTAAGTCGCGGAATCGTCGAGAGCCTGGGGGGCCACCTCGAGCTCGAGGGCTCGGGGCCGACCGGGACGACGTTCGCGCTGCGACTTCCGCGATCGAGCCATTAGGAAGTCCGATTCCCGACGGAGACTCGGGGCCTCGTCAAGGCGATGTCATGACTCGCGACCTTGCGAGTCTGGCCCTTCGGCGAGTCGCGTCGCTGCGAGGTCGAGGCGACGCCGGAAGCCTTGCTCGCGCGCGGATCGCCCATCGGCGGCGTCGTCGCGGACGCTCGGCGGCGGCTCTTCGACCGACGAGGCAGGTCCGTCGGACGCGACCCTCCTGGAGCGGCATCGGGTCGTCCTTAACCACGCCGATATGTCGCTCGCAACGCTACTTGACGATTTTCAAATACGATTCTCGGGTCGAGCGGCACGGACGTTGCTGAATGGCGCCGCCAGCTGGCGTCGAGCGGATTGGACCGCTCGGCAAGCGGAAGGCAGTCCTCATTCTCCGACACGCGACCCTCGATACACCCATTCCGACACCGGTCGTGGCGACACTCGTGCTCACGAGGCGATCGGCGGAGCGCTCGCCGTCAGCGTTCGAAAATGACGGCGATCAGTCGGTGTGGAGCATGCGACATCGCAGGAGCGCGAGACGCACCCGAGACGAAGAATGGTCATGAAGCAAGCGAAGACGGGTCCAGTGCCCCGCAAGAAGACCCTCCTCCTTGGTGCCACCGTCGGCGTCGCTGCGCTCGCGATCGTGGCCGTGGGCTCCGTCCGGCGTGTGTCGGCCACGCCCGCGACCGCGCCGTCCGGCTCCGTCGGTCCCCCCATGCCCGGTGAGGTCGCCTTCGATCACTCTATTCATGCAGGGCAGTACAAAATGCCCTGCCTGGATTGCCACGTCTATGCCGACAAGTCCCCCGTCGCGGGACTCCCGTCGGGACGCAAGTGCATGGGCTGCCACAAGTTCGTCGCGAGGGACAAGCCGGCGATTCAGCTCCTCTCCCAGCGCGTCGAGGCTGGGGAGTCGCTGCGCTGGCAGCGGGTCTTCGCGGTGCCCGACTTCATCTACTTCTCTCACCGGATGCACATTCGCGCCAACGTTGCGTGCGCCGAGTGCCACGGCGACATGGCCTCGGCCAAGACCATCAAGCAGGACCATCCCTTCACCATGGGTCGATGCCTGACTTGCCATGAGGCGCGCCACGCGACGCGCGACTGTCTGGCCTGCCACAAGTGAATAGGGTCCCTTCTCGCATGGAAACGTCACGCAGGAATTTCCTCGGCGCGGCCATCGGCGTCCTCGGTGGTGGCGTTGTCGCCGGCTGCTCGGACCGGCTCCCGCGCTTCCTGGTTCCCTACGCGGTCCCGCCAGACGACCTGATGCCGGGGCTCACCCGCTTCTTCCGGTCGAGCTGCCGCGAGTGCTCCGCGGGGTGCGGGATCGTCGCACGGGTGCGCGACGCGCGCGCGGTCGGCCTCGAGGGGAGTCGCGAACGCCCCTTCGGCCATGGCGGGCTCTGCGCGGCAGGTCAGGCCGGCATCGAGGCGCTCTACGCGCAAGGCCGCCTGGCAGCGCCGCGCGCCTCGGGCCAAGAGGTCTCCTGGGAAGCGGCCCAGAAGGTCTTCGCGGACGGCATCCGAGGGGCGCTCGACTCGAAGAAGCAGATCGTCGTGCTGACGCGCCCCGAGTCGGGGCGGCTGCGCGCGCTCTTCGGCAGCTGGCTCGGCGCGCTCGGGCAGCAGCCTTCGCAGGTCGTCACCTTCGATGCGATGGAGCGCCCATGGCTCTTGGAGGGGCAGCGACGCGCCCTCGGGAGCGAGGGGACGCCGGTCTACGAGATCGCGGCGTCGAAGCTGCTCCTCTCGATTGGCGACGACCTCGTCGAGGAGGGCTCGCCTGTCGAGCACGCGCGGGCGCTCGCGGAGCTGCGGGCAGCGGAGGGGCGCTTCGTCTACGTCGGCCCTCGCCTCTCGCTCACGGCGGCCGCGGCCGACGAGTGGATCTCGGTCGAGCCCGGCACCGAGGGCACCCTCGTTCTCGGGCTGATTCGTGCCGTGCTCGATCAACTCGGCGCTCGCGGGGCGGCCCCGCCGGACCTGGTGGGCGCGCTTCGCACGCGTCTCGCCGGCTACGACACGGCGTCCGTCGTCGCGCGCACCAAGATCGCCGCGACGACGTTCGCCGCGCTCGCGAAGTCGCTCGCCGAGACGCGGCCGAGCCTCGTCGTCGGCCCCGGGCGCGCGGTCGCAGGCTCCGACGCCGTGTTGCTCGCCGAGGCCGTGTGCGTGCTCAACGCGGTCCTGGGCAACGTCGGGTCGACTCTCCGGCTCTACCCCAGGCCCGCGGCGTTGCCGTCGATGACGCTCGCCGAGCTCGCCAGACGCGCCACGGCGGGCGAGATCGGAGCGCTCGTGGTGCACCACGCCGACCCGCTCGGCTACGGCGCGGTCTTCTCCGAGTTGGGCGCCGCGCTCGCGCACGTGCCCTTCGTCGCCGCCTTCACGAACGAGCTCGACGCGACGGCGAAGAAGGCCAATCTCGTCCTCGCCGATCATCACTGGCTCGAGAGCTGGTCGGACATCGTCGTCCGTCCGGGCGTCACGGCGATCCAACAGCCGGTCATGTCGCCGGTGCTCGGCACGCACGCCGCGGCCGACGAGCTGCTCACCGTGGCGCGGGCGCTCGAGAAGGCCGGCGACCTGCCCGAGGTCACGTTCGGCGAGGCGTTCCGCAAGGAGTACAACGACAAGGAGATCGAGCGCGGCGGACGTCTCGCGGAGATCGCCCCCGAGTCGGCGACCCTCGCCGCGACGGCGCTCGCGGTGATCCCTCCCCCGAGCGCGTTGCGCGGCCCGGAGGGCGGCCTCCCGCTCGTCGTCGCTCCCTCGCTCCGCAGCCTCGATGGCCGTCCTCCCCGCAGCGCGCTGCTGCAGGAGATCCCGGACGCGCTGACGGGCTACTCCTGGACTGGCTGGCTGGATCTGCATCCGACGACCGCCGGGACGTATGGGGTGCAGTCCGGCGACATGG
>JAJXTK010000433.1 GCA_021783935.1 Myxococcales bacterium
TCGACGCCTTCGCCGCGCGCGTGCACGCGCGATACGGCGGCGAGCTCTCGTGCCGGCCCGGCTGCGACGGCTGCTGCAAGGTGCGCCTGACGATCACCGAGATCGAGGCCGCGGCGATCGCGGCGCTGCTGGCGGCGCTCGCTCCCCGCGAACGCGAGCGGATCCGCGCGCGCGCGCAGACGGCGCCTGAGGGGCGCTGCGCGGCGCTCGACGAGCAGGGGCGCTGCGCGATCTACGAGGCGCGGCCGCTCGTCTGCCGGTCGCACGGGCTCGCGATCCGCACGCGCGACCCCCGCGGCCTCCCCGTCGTGCAGGCCTGCGCGCTCAACTTCGTCGAGCGCGGCCCGGCGGTCGTCGAGCCGAGCTTCGTGCTCGATCAGCAGACGCTGTCGACGGTGCTGTTCGCGCTCGACGCGGCGCTCGCGCGACTGCGCTCACGCGCCGCGAGCGCCCGGGTCGACCTCGCGTCGTCGCTGCGCGGCGACGGGGCGGAGCCGTCGAGGCGCGTCACAACGAACAGCTGACCTCGGTGTCGGTCGAGCCGTCGCGCCGGGTGACCACCACGGTGCCGCCGCCGCTCGCGCGCGCCAGGATCTTCGCGCGCTCGATCGCGCGCGGGCGGCTGCTCTCGAGCACCACTCCGCGGTGACCTCGCTCGAAGATCATCCACTGCAGCGAGTGTGGGGTGACGTAGATCGTGGCGGCCATGAGACCTCGAATGGCGGCTCCGATGCCGGGCGATCGCGCGCGTTGTGGCCCAATCGAAGGGCCTCGGCGCGCGCGCGCCGCGTCGCCGATGACGCAGATCGACGAACGGTCGGAGTGCTCGACTGGGTAGCTCGGCGTGTCCGCGTGCGTGCGGACGTCGCCGACGCCGCGGTCGTCCGTGCGTTGGGCGGAGCGCCCCCTGTGAACGCGCCGACCTCGCGCAAAGGGGGGCTCGCTCGACGCTCCGCGCCTCTCGGGATGGGGCGATGCAGGCGGCGTCCGCGGGGAGGAGCAATCGTCGCGCGGGGCTCGGCGCGCACGGCGAGGCCGGCAGATCCGCCGGGGAATCGCCGGTCTTCTTTCGCGCTCTTCACCTCTCGTCGAAGCGCACCCGTCGACCGACGCTAGCAGGCCGTTGAGCTTCTCCGGAGCTGCCCGATCCTCTCCCGCGTGAACCCAAAACTCTCCGCGCGATCGACACGGCCTGCTGTCGGTCACAGTTTCCGCAGGCCGTTTCTCAACGGCCTGCTAAGAGCGCGCTCGTCGCGAGCCGGCAGCGCACCGTATGCTCGTCGCGTGGGGCCCCGTCTCGCACTCTCCGCGCTGCTCCTCGTCGCGACCGCCGCGTCCGAGGCACGCGCAGACGGGTACTCCGTCGAGGGCTGCGACGACTACGCCGTGGTCGGCGTGGCCGACTGTCACCGGTTCGGCTGGTGGGCGGCCGACGGCTGGCGCGGCATGGACGTCGTGATGGGCGTCTCGCTGCGTCGCCTGCCGAACCGGAGCGCGGGGCTCACCGACGGCAACGGCGTGAGCGCCCAGGTGCCGCTCGGCGCGCTCTCCGATCGCGTCGCCGTGATGGGCGACATCGATCAGAGCTTCTTCGTGTATGGGCCCCTCTCGGTCGGCTACGGCTTCTCGCTCGGCACGTTGCGCGGCGGAGAGATCGGGGGGACCTACGACGCGGGCGGCACGCCGGGGGCCTACCGCTCGCGCGACGCCGGCTTCGTCGGGAGCTTCGCGGGGATCGTCGGCTACGACGTCCCCGTGCTCGAGCGCCTCACGCTCCGCGCGCAAGCTCGCTTCAGCCTCGATGTCGCGAGCATGAACCTCGTGCAACCCACCGGGTGCTCGGACAACACCGGCGCCGCCGTCGACTGCAGCGGCACCGCGGTGTGGTTCGATCTGCAGACGCGGCTCGTCGCCGAGGTGTGGCTCACGCCGTGGGTCACCCTGAACGCTTGGGCCGGCTACGATCTCGTGCCGGGCAGCGGCTACGCGGGCGGGCTCGCGCTCGCGATGCACGTGATGACCTTCGACGGGAGGCTTTGAGCATGCGGGGCGCGTGGTGGCGGCTCACCGCGATGGTGGTCCTCGCGATCGCCGCGTGCGCGTGCAGCGGCGCCGACGGGCGCGCGCTCGCTGCTCACCGGCCCGACGGAGCGCGACGCTGCGAGCTCGAGTGCCTCGACGCCTACGTGGGGCTCGCGAGCTCGTCGATCCTGATCGATCGGCAGCCCGCGCTCGTGGTCCAGTACACGATCGGCAACCGCTGCGACCACGCGGTGCCGCTCGATCTCAGCCGTGTCCGGGTCGTCGTCGACGACGACGAAGAGCGCCGCGAGCTCACGCCGTACGACCCGCGAGGCGAGATCCGGCTGCTGCCGCTCGCGGGGCGCCGGATCGCGCGCGAGGCGATCGCCTACCCAGTGGCGGCCCCCGACTCGCTGCGGGTGCACATCGATCTGCACGGGGTCGCCGACGCGGCCGGCGGCGGCGACTGTGCCGTCGCGTGCTTCCCCGCCGCGCAGCTCTCTTGCGAGTGACGCGTCCCGTCGGCGCTGCGCGACAGTGGCGCGCCTGGATCGCGCGCTCGGCGCCCGGCGCTCGCCCTTCTTTGCCCCCCTTCGCAGCGCCTGCTAACCAAGCTCGACGACGATGCGCGCCGTGGCCGTCAAGCAGTCGGTGAGCGCTGGGGTGATCGTGAGCGGCCTGCTCGCCGTGATGAGCCTCGGCGCCGCGCCCGTGACCACCGGCGCGCGGACCATCTCCGCGCCCAAGGGGTGCTCGGCCGGCATGGCCCCCATCCCGACCGACAGCGGGGGCTTCTGCATCGATCGCTACGAGGGCTCGCTCGTCGAGGTGCTCGCCGGCGGCAAGACCCGCACGCACCCCTTCTACGCGGAGGTCGACGGCAAGAAGGTCCGGGCCGTCTCGAAGAGGGGGCGCAAGCCGCAGGCGTACATCTCGCAGGTCGAGGCGAAGGCGGCGTGCGAGGCGGCCGGCAAGCGCCTCTGCTCCAACGAGGAGTGGACGAAGGCCTGCCAAGGCAAGAAGCCGACGAAGTACCCGTACGGCGACGTCGAGGTGCCCGGTCGCTGCAACGGCGACGGCACGCGGCTGCACCCGATCGCGGAGCTCTTCGGCGCCGGCCCCGCGCCCTTCGGCGATCCGCGCAAGATGAACGACCCGCGGATCGATCAGCTCCCCAACACGATCGACAAGTCGGGCGCCCGAACCAAGTGCACCAACAGCTACGGCGTCTACGACATGGTCGGCAACGTCCACGAATGGACCGACGATCCGGGCGGCACCTTCAAGGGGGGCTACTTCATGGACACCCACCGCAACGGCGACGGGTGCAACTACACGACGGTCGCCCACGGCACGAGCTACCACGACTACAGCACGGGCTTTCGCTGCTGTAAGTGACCGTGGCCGCCGCGTCCGCGACGGACGGCGAGTGACCCTCGCGGACGTCCGCTCTCGCGGTCGCGTTGCGGTCTCGACGAATGCGCCACCGCGGACCGGCGACGCGCGGCGGCAAATCGACACCGATTGGGCACATGGCCTTCGCAATCGGTGAGCGGGTGTCTCGTCGGGGCTGGAACGGCGAGCTGGTCGAGGGGTGCGTGATCGACGCGGTGCTCACGGGCAGCCAGCAGCTCGTCGTCGTCCTCGTCGACCGCGAAGATGGGCGCATTCCCGAGGTGCCGCGCGAGGTGGCCGGCCTCTCGCGCTGGTGGACCAAGAGCCCGGAGGCTTGATCGAGCCCTGAGGCGCAAGCGCGCAACATCCGCGTGCGCCTCGGTTTATTGCGCGGGTGTCGCCCGTCGGGGCGGGCGCGCCGGTTCGGCGCCTGGAATCCGGGCGCGTGCACGCTTTCCGTCGGCGATCCGATCTTGGTTCGTCTCGTTGCTCCCGCGAGGTCGAGCGCTCGACGGCGAGCGACGCCGCGTTCTTCGACGCGCCGGCGGTGGGCCCGCGACGTGCAGTGAGCTGCTGGCATGCAGGCCACCACTTCGACATCGCACCTTCCGCCCGACTACGCCGAGCTCGGCGATGGGTGGCACGTGATTCGTCTCGAGCACTCCCCCATCGAGCTGGCCGTCGCCACCGACGAGGACGGGATGCTCTGCGCGCTCTGGGTGCTCGCCAGCGAAGAGCGCCCGTACATGCTGGGCGACGCGAAGATCGGAATCGCCTGACGCCGCGAGCGCCGCGGCCGAAGCTCGACCGCGCGCGCCGTCATCGCAGGACGCGACGATCATAGCAAATCGCAACGAGGCAAAGGGGGACGACGCAACGGAACCGGGAGCGGACGCGACGCGCGGGCAGGGAACCGATGCGCGGGTCGCGGTGGGGGGACGACGAGGATGGAGCGACGCGCGCTCCGACTCGAGGGGCACGCAGGGCGGGGATCCGAAGCGCTGGCGCCGGACGAGCAGAACGTCGACGCGCGACACGGACGAGGCCCACGTAAGGTGAAGACGCCTCCGCGCGTTGTTTCGGCGTGGAGCTCACCCGATCGATCGCATCCGCGTGGGGCGCGCCGCTCGACGTTCACCTCGACGTCCCTCTCCACGTCGCGCGCGCGGTCCGCTCTTTCGTTGGTTCGAGCGCCCAGGCCGTCGCTATCCTCCGCGCGGTGGCCGGCGGCTGGGATCTCGACGTCGAGCGCGCCTGCGTGGAGCGGACGCAGGCCGGCGATCGGCATGCGCTGCGGCTGCTGCTCGAGCGCTACGGCCCGGTGCTCTTCCGCAACGTGCTGCTGCCGCGCCTGGGCGACGAGGCCCGCGCCAAGGACGCGCTCGCCGACACGTACGCGCGCGTGGTGACGAGCGTCGCGCGCTACGAGTGGCACCCGGCCGGGATCTACCCGTGGCTGCGCACGATCGCGTTTCACGTGGCGATCGATCAGCTGCGCGCGCGCAAGCGCGAGACGCCGTGGGAGGCCGACGCGCTCGAGCGCGAGGTCGACGCGCGCGCGATCCCGACGGGCACCGACGTGCGCTACCTCGAGGCCGAGGAGGCGGGGATCGCGCGCGCGAAGATCGAGCGGGCGCTCGCGGCCATTCACGCGCGCTACGCGCAGGCGATCCGGCTGCGCGTGCTCGAGGAGCGTCCGCGCGAGGAGGTCGCGGCCGCGCTCGGCGCGACGCCGGCGACCTTCGACGTGATCCTGCACCGCGCGATGGCGGCGCTGCGCAAGGCGCTCGCCGCGGACGAGGGGCAGCCATGATGCGCGACGAAGCAGCGGGTGACGTGGCGCGAGGGCTCAGCTAGCACGAGGATCGAGCGATGTCGGACGAGACGAACAGAGCGCCGAGCGGACCGGAGCACGCAGCCGACGCGGCCGCGTGGGACGATCCCGACGCGCCCCCGACGCCCGCGGAGCTCGCGGCGGCCGAGCGGCTGCGCGACGCGCTCGACGCGCCGAGCACGCACTCCGCGGGTGCCAGCGAGCAGGCCGGCGACGCCGACCTCGCCCGCGCGCTGCGCCGCGCGGCGGCTCCTCGGCCGATCGAGGCGCTCGAGCACCGAGCGATCCTCGATCGCGCCCTCGGCGCCGGGGCTCGGCGGCTCGGCCAGCGGCGCCGCGCGACGGTGGCCGCGCTCTTCGCGGGGCTCGCCGCCGCCGCGGCGGTGCTCGCCGCGATCGCGGCCGCGCGCCTCGCCCCCTCGCGAAGGGC
>JAJXTK010000434.1 GCA_021783935.1 Myxococcales bacterium
CGGTCGTGGCGCGCGAGCTCACCAAGCTCCACGAGGAGCACCTGCGCGGCACGCTCGCCGAGCTCGCGGCCTCGGTGCCAGACGAGCTGCTCGGCGAGATCACCATCGTGCTCGGCGCGGCGCCGCTGCGCGCCGAGGTCGTCGACGACGCCGCCGTCGACGCGCGCATCGAGGGCGAGCTCGCCGGCGGTCGCTCCGCGCGCGACGCGGCCGACGTCGTCGCCGCGTGGTCGGGGCGCCCGCGCCGCGAGATCTACGCGCGGGTCGTCGCCAAGAAGCGCTGAGGCGCGCGGCGCGTCACGCGATCACGAACGGGTCGCGATCGAGCTCGCTCGCTGCGACGTCGAGGCCTGGCGCTCGCTCGGCGATGCGTGCTCGGTAGCTCGCGAGCGCCACGCGCTCGCTATGCGAGTGCAGCGCGCAGATCACAGTGACCCCCCGCGCGGCGGCGGCCAGGGCGTCGTGGTGGCGCACCTCGCCGGTGACGATCACGTCGGCGCCCGCGTCCATCGCCGAGAAGAGCAGCTCGCCCGGCGCGCCCGCGACGACCGCGCAGCAGCTCGCGGGGCCCTCGCCCGGGCCGGCGACGAGCAGCCGATCGACGCCGAGCCCTCGGCGCACCCGCTCGATGAGCGAGCGACGATCGGCCGCGACGCGGCCGATGCGCCCCATGCCGAGCGCGCCGTCGGCGGCGGACGGGCGCAGCGGCCGACGCTCTTCGATGCCCGCCACGTCGGCGAGCACGTCGTTGGTGCCGCCCCGCGCGGCGTCGAGCGCGGTGTGCGGCGAGTAGATCGCGATGCCGTGCGCGATCGCGAGGGCGACCGGTCCGTCGTGCGCGATGCGCTTGAGCGGCGCGAAGATCGTCGGGTGATACGCGACGACGAGCTCGCACCCGCGCCGGCGCGCCTCCTCGGCCACCTCGCTCGTGCAGTCGATCGTGACCAGCGCGCGCTCCACGCCGGCTCGCGGATCGCCGACGAGCAGCCCGACGTTGTCCCACCCCTCGGCGAGCGAGGTCGGCGCGATGCGCTCGAGCGCCAGGACGACGTCGCGAAGGATCATCGCGCGCGCCCGGTCATCGGCTCGCGACGAGGCGCTCGAGCCCCTCGAGGCGCTGCAAGACGAACTTCTCCGTCGGCGTGAAGCTGGTCGCGCGCGTGTGCAGCTCGGAGAGGTAGGCGCGGAAGCCGGTGAGATCGAAGCCGCGCATCTTGCGGGCCGCGACGTAGAGCTCGTCGACGATCGGCGCCGGCGGCAGCTGCTGCCGCTGCGCGTAGAGCCCGACGACGTAGTCGCCCCAGCTCCCCTTGCCGGTGCCCGAGGCGAGGCGCGCCGCGAACTTCGCCGCGAGCTCCACCGACTCCGCGGTGATGTCCTTGCCGGCGCGCACGTCGGCGAGGATCTCCTGAAGGCCGTTCTGCAACAGGCGCTCGGCCCCCTCCGGGTTGCCGAGGGCGAGCGCCTTGTCGGCGACGCCGCCGAGCAGCCGCAGCGCCTCGCCGCGCTTGGGACGATCGATGGTGGGCTCCTCGAGCGTGGGCGCGGCCGGTGCGCCGCTGCCGTGCGCGCTCGCGACGGCCACCGGCATCGACACCATGGTCACCGGACCGCCGCCCGCCGGGGTGTGGGCCCAGGTTCGCCGCGGCGCCTCGGCGTTGTCCGCCGTCGCCGAGAGGGTCATCTCCTGCGCGCCGATCGTGATGCGATCGCCGTCGCCGATGCGCACGCGCCCCGTGATCTTGTTGCCGCCCACCAGCACGCCGTTGCGGCTGCCGGCGTCCTCGATGTAGACGTCGTCGTCGCCCACGTGCAGCAGCGCGTGCCGCCGCGAAACGAGCGGATCGTCGAGCGAGAGCTGGCACTCCGCGGAGCGGCCGATGACGAACACGCCCGGCGACAGCTCCAGGTCGTGCTTGAGGTAGCGGAGCCGGAAGCGCATCGCTCAGCCGCTCCGTTCTTCGCCGCTCGGCGAGGGGCGCGCCGGCGCTTGCACGCGAAGGCTCTCGAGCGCTTCGTGTACGAGCTGCACCTCGGGGTCGCGGCGGCCGGCGACCCAGCTCGTCAGCTCGTCGAGGTGCTGCTGGGCGGCCCCGAGGACGATCGGCGGCAGGAGCGTGAGCTGCTCGATGACGGCCGGGGAGGGGGTGCGATCGAGGCGCCGCATGGTGCCGAGCGCCCAGCGCACCCACTCGGCCTCGGCCTTGAGCGCGGCGAAGCGCAGCACGGCGATGAACGCGGGGTCGATCTGCGTCGCCTCGATGTTCGAGCCGGTCGACAGGCGCTCGTCGACGGCGAGCGCGATGCGCTGGATCGCGCGCTCGGCCTCGGTGAGGCGCACGAGCGAGATCGCCTTCTCGACCAGCTCGACCTGCATCTGGAGCGACCAGCTGTGTCGATCGAAGGCTTCGTTGGGCGTCTGCGCCGTGACGGTGCTCAGCGTCTCTTCTGCGCCCGGCGTGAAGCCGCACACCGGGCAGCTCGGCGCCTCGCCGGCGTACGGAGACTGGCAGTTGCGGCAGTGCCGCAGGCTCCCGGTCGCGCGCCCGGGGCGCTTGGGGGCGACGACGCGCGAGAAGACGAGCTCCTGCGCGCCGATGCGCATGCGGTCGCCGTCGTGCAGCTCGGCGTCGCCGGCCACGGGTCGGCCGTTCAGCTTCGAGCCGTTGCGGCTGCCGAGGTCGCGCAGCACGACCTTGTCGCCCGCGACCAGGATCTTGGCGTGCTCGCGCGAAACGAGCGGGTCGTCGATGGTGACGTGGCACTCGGGGCTGCGACCGAGGACGGTCTCTCCCGGCGGCAGGTCGAACTCCTGGAGAAGCAATCGCAGGCGAAAGCGAGCCACGCGTGGGTCCAGAGTAGCGGCGTCGGCCCGTCTCCGTCCAGGAATGTCGGCGACAGAGTTCGATCGTCGTGGCGGGTGTGCTACCGTCCGCCTTCCGGTGGCGGAATTGACGGAGCCCGTCCTGCGCACCTTGCGCGAGATCGTTGCCCCGCTCGTGGAGGCCGACGGCGGCGCGCTTTATCTAGTGCCGCGTGAGGCGGTGCTTGCGCTGCACCTCTCGGGTGCCTGCGGCGGCTGCCCCGGCGTGCGCACGACGGTCGGCGAGGTGATCGAGCCCGCGGTTCGCGCTTCGGGGTTCCGTGGCCCCATCGAGGTGACGTCGGGCTGGATCGTCCCCGAGGGGGCCGAGCGCGTGGCGGCCGAGATGGGCTCCGGCGCCGCGAACCCGGCGCGCTGAAGCTCGGGCCTGCGTCCTTGGCGCGCGCTCAGAACAGCCGCGCCGCGATGCCGTCGGTCGACAGTCGCCGCGCGCGCGGGATGCGCAGCCTCGCCCCCTCGACGGCCAGCCCCCCCGACTTCATCAGCAGCTCCATCGAGCGGCGACGCGGGCGCGACCACGCCTCGGCGCGCGCGATGTCGAGATCGCGCGCGGCCTCGTCGAGGTCGAGCCCCTCGGCGAGCCGAAGCCCCAGCATCAGCCGTTCGCGCAGCAGCGTCTCGCGATCGAGCGGCTCGGCCTCTTGCGTGACCCCGTCGCCCGCCCGGGGCACCCCACGCGCGAGCGATCGCGTGCCCGTGACGTACCCGGCGGCGTCGATCGTGTTTCGGTAGCGCAGGCCGCCGCCGGCCGTGCGAAAGAAGCCGACCGCCGCGGCGCCGAGCCCGAGGTAGGGCGCGCCGTGCCAGTAGCCGAGGTTGTGGCGCGAGGGCTGCCCCGGGCGGGCGTAGTTCGACACCTCGTAGTGCTCGAGGCCGCGCGCCTCGAGGGTCGCCTCGATCGCGAGGAAGGCGTCGCAGATCGCGTCGTCCTCCGCGAGCGGCAGCTTGCCGCGGCGGGCGAGCTCGCCGAAGCGCGTCCCCTGCTCGATCGTCAGCGCGTAGGCCGAGAGGTGATCGAGCCCCAGGTCGACGAGGCGCGCGGCGTGCTCGGCCGCCTCCTCGGGGGGCTGCCCCGGCAACCCGAAGATGAGATCCGCGGACACGCGCGCGCCGGTCGCGATCGCGCCGCTGAGGGCCCTCATCGCCATCGGCACGTCGTGCAGCCGGCCGAGCAAGCGCAGCCGCTCGTCGGCGAGCGACTGCACGCCCACGGAGAGCCGGTTGATGCCCGCCTCGACGAGCGAGGCGGCGCGCGCCTCGTCGAGCGAGGTCGGGTTGGCCTCGGAGGTGATCTCGACGTCGGCGCGCGCGCTCGGAAAGGCCTGGAGCAGCGCACGGATCACGCTCCCCATGGCGCGCGGCTCCCAGAGCGAGGGGGTGCCGCCGCCGAAGAAGATCGAGGCGAGCTGGTGCCCCTCGAACGCCTCGCGGCGCGCGTCGAGCTCGCGCAGGATCGCGTCGGCGTAGCCGTCGTGATCGATGGCCTCGCGCGGCGTCTTGTACGACACGAAGTCGCAGTAGGGGCACTTCTCGAGGCACCACGGGAAGTGGACGTACGCGTGCAGCGGGCGAGTCACGCGCGCGATCTGTGTGGATCGCCGGGCGGTGCGCAAGCCCGCCCGGCGGCCGAGGTTTCGCGCAGCGCCCCGGCCGTACCGCGGGCGCGACGGGCCCCTGGCGGAGGGCCCCCGCTCGCGCGTCCGCTCGGCGCCGCCGACGATCGCGGCGCACCCGGCTCAGCCGCGCACGTACGCCTCGGCGACCGCCGCGCGCGCCTGCCGCAGCTCGGGCGACTCCGCGATCGCCTGGCCGAGCGCGATGGCGGTGGCGAAGCGCCCCGCTTGGTGCGCGAAGTGCTGCTGGGCGTGCCAGCCGGGATCCATCGGCAGGCCGAGCGTCGTGCGGAAGGCGTCGCCGAACGCGACGGCGCTCTGGAAGCGATCGTCCGGGCGCTTGGCGAGCGCGCGACCGAGCAGCATGTCGAGCTCGATCGGTGCCTGCGGCACGAACTTGCGCAGCGGCGGCGGCGGCGTCTGGACGTGGTCGACGGCCACGAGCCAGTCGCTCCGATCGTCCAGCGGGAAGGGCAGGCGCCCGGTGAGCATTTCGAAGAGCACGACCCCCGCGCTGTAGAGGTCGCTTCGGCCGTCGAGCGCGTGCCCCTGCACCTGCTCCGGGCTCATGTACGCGACCGTGCCGGCGATGAGGTTGCCGGTCTGCTTCTGCAGATCGCTCGGCACGCGCGCGATGCCGAAGTCGGTGAGCTTCGCGACCCCGTCGGTGCGCAGCAGCACGTTGTCGGGCTTCACGTCGCGGTGCACGATTTCGAGCGCGTGGGTGGCGGCCAGCGCTCCGAGCAGCTGCTGGAAGTAGTGCCACGCGCGATCGAAGGGGAGGCAAGGCAGCTTGCGCGTGGCGGTCGCGCCCGGCGGCGTCTGCGCGCGCTCTTGCTCGGCCTGGCGCGCCTTGCGCTCGATGAGGTGGCCGAGCGTCTCGCCGTGCACGTACTCCATCGCGATGGCCGCGGCGCCCGCGTGCTCGGTCACGCCGTAGAAGCGCACGACGTTGGGGTGCGCGAGCGAGGCGAGCACGCGCGCCTCGTTGTCGAACAGCTCGCGCATGCGCCCTTGATGGGCGAAGGTCGGGTGGAGGATCTTCACGGCGGCCTCGACCGGCGGCTGCACGCCGCCGGCGCCGCGCGGGTACATCCACGCGTGGTAGACGATGCCCATCCCGCCCTCGCCGAGCTCCTTGTCGAGCACCGCGACGGCCCACCCGAAATCGACGT
>JAJXTK010000435.1 GCA_021783935.1 Myxococcales bacterium
ATGAACACGTTCACGAGCGGCGTGTGCATCAGGAGCTTCTGCATCGGCTTGAGCGGACCGAACCAGATGAAGTCGCCCGCCATGCTCGCGAGGTTGTCGCCGACGCTGAACCCCCACGACTCGCGCTTCACCGCCTCCGGATCGTCGCCGACGATCTCGATGTCGCGAGGATCGCCGACGCCGAGCCCGTCGTCGCTCGCCACCTTGATGTACTCGAGCTGCATCGGATCGAAGCCCATCATCTTGGCGGCCACCGCGTCGATCGCGACCTGATCATCGCTCGCGAGCATGTAGTCCTTGGTCACCGGGATCATCGTGCGGGGCCCCGGGCCGTTGCCGGCCGTGGTGCCGTCCATCACGGCGAAGAGCCCGGCGTGGATCTCCTTCTGGATCGCGAGCAGATCGACCAGGGTGCGGTGGATCCACGAGTGCGTGTAGTGGCGCTTGGTGTTGAGCAGCCCGCCGAACGCGTTCTTCATCGCGCCGGTGGTCGTCGTGTAGATGTGGCACTTGACCGTCGGCAGGTGGACGACGTTCTTGCCGAAGAAGTAGTCGGGGATGTGGATCCCCTCCGGGAAGATGCGCGGCAAGACGTGCATGCGCGCCTTGGGGCGGTACTCGATCCACTTCATGTCCTCGTCCTTGAAGTTGTAGAGGACGGGGATCGAGTGCTTCTTGAAGAGCGGGACGTAGTTGTTCAGGTCCTCGCCCTTGAAGGCGTTGGTGACGACCGTCTTGTTCTGCACGCAGGTGACGTCGCCGAAGCCGAGCTTGCGGAGCGCGAGGATCGTCCCCTCGAGCTGCCAAGGCGTCGTGTTGGCGCTCGGGAACGGGTAGTGCCACGAGATGTTGTCCTTGAGGATCGTGGTGGCCGACGCGTCGAGCGCGCGCGCCATGCCGCCGATCTCGCAGAGGCGCACCACGTCCTTGAGGATCGTCTTGGGCTGGACCTTGAGGACCGCGACCTTCGCCTTCGCCATTCGTGCCTCCGTGACGTGGTTGCGTAGCACGAACTCCAGGAGGCGATGCGCGGTCCCAAGCAGGCTGTGGATTTGCTCCGAGACCGGCCGATCCTCTCCCGTGGGCAGCCGCGATCCTCCGCGCGATCGACCACGGCCTGCTGACGGTCACGGTCTGCGCAGGCCGCTCGTCAGCGGCCTGCCAGCGCCCGCTCGCGAAGAGCCTCGCGAGCCTTCAGTGCCCCGTCGCGCCGTCGAGCGGCTGCACGAAGGGCGCCTGCGGCCAGACCTGCGTGCCGCTCGAGTCGGTGAAGACCCGCTGCGGCGTCGTGCTCTTCGCGGGGACGGCGCTGGCCTTCGCCGGGATGCGGCGCGAGTTCCAGGCTCGCCTGATCGAGCGCGCGCAGTTCGAGGCCGATCGTGCCCTCGATCGCGCCGACGCAACGCTGCACGACGGCCGCGAGCTGGTCGAGGAGTGCGGCGTGGGGCGGACGCACGCCGGCGTGGGCGCGCCTCGACCCTCACGGGCGCCTCGCTGGGACTCGACGAGGACACGCTCGCGCGCCTTCGCGCGTGGCTCCCGCCCGCTGGTGCGCCGCCGCACGTCGAGCTCGCGAAGCACGCCGGCGCGGTCGTCGTCGCGGCAAGGCAGCGCGCGGACGGAGAGGTCGTGTGGGCCTCGGTCGCCGTGGCGGTGCCGAAGGTGGTGCAGTTCTGGAAGGGGGTCGCGGCGCTGCTCGCGCTCGTGTTCCTCGCGCTCGTCGGGGCCGCCGTCGACGCGGTCCGGGTCGTGCGGCGCGCGGCGGCGTCGCTCGAGTCGTCAGCCGCCGCGCTCGCCGTCGAGCTCGGCGCGCCGGTCGAGGAGCCCGGCGTGCGAGAGCTCTCCGGCGTCGCGGCCGGCTTGCGCAGCATGGCGAGCGAGCTGGCTTCGGCAGCGGGTGAGCGCGAGGCGCTCGCGCGCGACCAGCGCCTCGGCGGTTCACGATGAACCGGGGCCCACCCCTCGAGATGAAGCGTCGACGTCGGGGGAGCACGAGGCGAAGCGGCGTTCGCGCCCCTCGCGGGCCGAGCGCAGCGAGGGCGTGGCTCAGTTGGCCGGACGCTCGCCGCGCGGAGGCGCGTAGAAGTCGACGAGCTGGATCGGCTCCTCCATCAGCGCGACGCTCACGCTCGTCCGATCGCCCATCGCGTCGCCGCCCACTTGGAAGGGCGTCGCCGGCTCGATCTCGATGCGGACCTTGTCGACGAGGTAGTCGAAGAGCGTCGTCGCGTTGCGGTAGTCGCCGCGCCAGACCTTGGGGAAATTTGCGACGAATTCGATCGATCCGATCGTCGTGATGCGCAGCGCCATGCGATCGGGGCGCTCGTCGGCATAGGGGAAGACGCGGAAGCCGAAGCCGTAGTACGGGATGGTCGAGGCCGACACCATCCGCGCCTTGCCCTCGTAGATCAGCTCCCCCTTCGGGATCGGCGCGCCGACCGGTCGGCCGTTGTCGCCGAGGTGCTCGGCGGGCGAGCCCTCGTTGATCACCCGGACGTAGGGGATCGGTTTCACGAGGTAGGCAGGGAGGCTCATCGTCGTCGCCGCGACGGCGTACGAGGCGACGCCCGTGAGCCAGGTGCGCGCGACGGGGATCTTGCGCAGGACGTCGCGCACCTTGTGGAAGTCGGCGAGCACGTTGGCGTCGATGCCGAAGCCGCAGAAGGGGGCGATGCGGTCCTCGACCTCGACGAGGCGCATCGGGCGCGAGCCCGCGTCGGTGCGCAGCTTCTGGAGGTCGGCCGCGAGCCCCTTGCCGCGCGCGGCTGCAGAGGCGCCGACGACCCACGAGAGCGCGTTGCCGGTGCCGAGCCGCAAGAGCCCGAAGCGCGGTGGCTTCTTGCCGCTCTTGCGCGCGAGCTTCACCACGTCGCTCACGAGCGCCGTGAACGTCCCGTCGCCACCGCCGGTGAGCACGGTGCCGTAGCCGCGCTCGAGGACCGTCGCGGCGAGCTCGCGTCCCTCCTCGAGCGAGCGCGACACGAAGAGGTCGCCCCCCTCGAGGATCTCGTCGAGCGTCGACAGGATCTCCTCGGTCACGCTCTTGGCGTTCCCGTTGACCACGACAGCGATGCGCTTGGACGCCGGCGTGAGGCTCGTGTCGAAAGAGTTCGTGGGCCGCGACGTGGTCACGGCGGACGACTAGCACTTTCGCAGCGGGGGGGCTTCGCGGGCGTCGCCCGGTCGTGGCGCACGCAGCACGCGTCTCAGCGCGACGATCCGAGCGTCACGTCGCGCTCGACGGTGGTCGAGCCGGCTGCGGCGGGGAACTTGATCGACCCCTGCGCCTTGCGGGCGCACCCATCGAGCTCGGGCGAGAGCGGCGGATTGAACGTGAGCGCCCCGACGTCGCCCGAAGGGAGCACGGTGACGGTCATCGACTCTTCGATGTTGACCAACACGCCGGACGCGGTGTGAGGCACGCACCCCTTGACCGCTTGCTGAAGGCTCCAGAGCGGCGGTCCGTACTCGCGCGCGCCGAGCCCGGGCGCCTCGCTCGTGCCCGCCGTCGCGGTCGTCGACGTGCCGGGCGTCGCGCTGAGCGTCGGCGGCGGAGCGATCGGCGCCTGCGGGATGGACGGCTTGAAGCTCGGCAGGCCCACCAGCGTCGCCGTCGGCGCGGCGGAAGGGACGCTCGATGCCAGGCCGCGCGCGACGCGGCGAGCGGCCTCGAGCGGATCGACGCGAAGCTCGGGCGCCCCGAGCCCGACGAACCTGCCGATGCTCCCGGCGGTGACGTCGATCCCGGTGGTTCGCCCTTCGACCGGGACGCCGATCGCGGCGAGCCCATCGGCGACGGCGACCTCGACGGCACCGTCGGACTTGCGCACGGAGAGGCGCGTGCCGTGCACCGCTACGCGCCGGCCATCGACGTCGATAGCGTACGGTTCGCCGCCGGGGACGGGCGTCACGTCGGCGGAAATCTCGCCTTCAGAGAGCGCGAAGCGCATGCGATCGCCGTCCTCGAGCAGCCGGATCTTCGTGTCCGCGGCGACGTGGGCGTGCAGGCGCCCCGCCGACTGGATCCACTCGCCGTCCGCCGAGGTCGCGTCGATCACGTCGCCGACGCGAAGCACGCGCGCTTCGTGCCCCGCGCCGATCGCGAGCATCGGCGCGTGCGCCGACTCGTGCGGCGTGGCGCTCGCAGGGCCCGCCGAGAGCGGCGCGGCCGGCGCCTGCGCTTCGGTCCGCGCGGTCGGCCTCGGCGCCTCGCGCGGCAGCGCGAAGATACCAGCGATCGCGGCGGCGGCCGCGAGCCCGAGCGCTACGCCGACCCCGATGCGCCACGTCGGCTCGGGGGCGGGCGCCGCGCGGAGCTCCTCGCGCAGCTCGCCCTGGTCGTCGAACAGACGCGCTTCGAGCCTGCTCCAGTCGACGTCAGGGGGCGCGTCGCGCACCTCGTCGACGATCGCCTTCAGGGCTGGCGGCAGTTCGCGACCGAGCTCGTCGCCGCTCATGGGGCACCTCGCTTTCGCTTGCGCGCGCCCCCCTCGCCTTCGCCACCCCCGAAGCCGCCTTGCTCGCGCATGACGTGCGCGAGGTGCGGGTGCTCGCGCATGCGATCCTCGAGCTCGCGGCGCGCGTAGAACAGCCGCGTTCGGACCGTGAGCACCGGCGCGTCGACGATGGTGGCGATCTCCGACGGGGGGAGCCCTTCGAGATCGTGAAGGATGAACACCACGCGCTTCTTCTCGGCGATGCCGTCCAGAAGCGAGAAGAACGCCGCGATGCGGGCGCGCCGCTCGACCTCGTCGTCGGGGTGTCGCGCCGAAGCGTCTTCGATCGAGCCCGTGGGCAGCTCCTCGGTGAGCACCGGCCGGCTGCGCGCGGCGCGGCGATGCATCAGCACCACGTTCACCGTCACGCGGTGCAACCAGGTCGAGAAGCGCGAATCGCCGCGGAACTCCTTGAGGCTCCGGTGCACTTGCACGAAGACCTCTTGGAGCAGGTCGTCGAGCTCGGCCCGCGGTCCGACCATTCGGTAGACCAAGCGCGCGACGTCGGACTTGTGCCGCTCGAACAGCGCGCGGAAGGCGCCGCGATCGCCGCTTCGCGCGCGCGACACGAGGGCCGCCGACTCGTCGGCGCCGGGCGTGGCCGTGCTCGCCCCCGGATCGCTCGGACGCGGCGCGCTGCTCGCGGAAGGAGCCTCCCGAACAGCAGTTTCCGGCGCTTCGTTGGACGGCAGATCCACCAGGCGCAGCGTAGTCCGAGTGCCCGAGGCCAACCAGCCGGCGGAAGCCTCGGTCGCCCCGCCGCGCACCATGTACGCGGGGGCCGCAAGTGCGAGCCCGTCGACTCTACCGTTCACAATTTGTCCGGTGCCCCGCCAAAGGGAGCCATTCAGTCGAAGCCGCTCGCTCGGCCGTGGAACGTGGGGGCGCTGTGGCAGCACGAGGCAGCACGTGCGCACTTGCGCGCCGGCGGCGGGGGCATGGGTCACGCGGGGCGCGGTGGAGGTTTCGGCATCGGTTTCGGCGTCGGCATCGGCTCCGGCATCGGCATCGGCTCCGGCTCCGGCTCCGGCTCCGGCTCCGGCATCGGCATCGGCATCGGCTCCGGCTCCGGCATCGGCTCCGGCTCCGGCATCGGCTCCGGCTCCGGCTCCGGCATCGACATCGGCTCCGGCTCCGGCTCCGGCACCGGCCTCGGCCTCGCCGCCGTCTCCTGC
>JAJXTK010000436.1 GCA_021783935.1 Myxococcales bacterium
GGTCTCGTCGTCCCAAGGCAGCATGTCGCGCAGCACGCTGCTCTCGATGGTGACCGTCGAGGTGGTGCCCCAGATCGCGGCGCCGCGCGCGCGCTCGACCACCAGCCCGTCGGCGGCGAGGGTCGAGCCGTCGAGCGCCGCGACCCCCTCGCCGCTCAGCCACGGATCGGTGCCGCGCAGCGTGTCGCGCACCAGCGAGGCGTGCACGGTCGCCTTGGCCGACGCGACGTAGACGCCGACGTCGGTCGTCCCCTCGACCAGCGAGCGCTGCAGCGTGAGCGCCGACTGCGCGTAGATCCCGTAGCCGCCCGTGTCGTGGACCCACACCGCGTCGAGCAGCGTCGCGTCGGTGTCGGGCGCGATCGCGACGCCGACGGCGTCGCCGCGCAGGGCGAGCTGGTGGAGCTCGCTCTTGGCCGAGGCCGCCCCCGAGATCTGCACGGCCGCCGCGCCGCTGCCGACGAGCTCGACCATGGAAGGGCAGCGCCCCCAGAGGCGCACCGGCTTGGTCGAGAGCGCCACGTTCTCGGCGTAGCTCCCGGCGGCGATCGCCACGATCGCGCCGGGCGCGGCGGCGGTGATCGCGTCGCCGACCCGCTTCCAAGGGCGCGCCGCGCTGCCGTCGCTCGTCCCCGCGAAGGCGCCGTCGACGTACTGGGTCGTCGCGTCGACCGGCGCGCTCCCCCAAGGCGCGACGCCGCAGTCGGCCGGCGCGTGGCAGCTCGCCTCGCCCGTGGCCGCGAGCTGCCCCTTCGGACACGACGGCGGCTCGATCGCGCCGACGGCGTGACAGCTCGTCTCGCCGGGCATCGCCATCGAGCCGGCCGGGCAGTCGCTCGCCGGCATCGTCGCCGCGCAGCCCCCCTGGCCGTCGGCGACGAAGCCCGCGGCGCACTGCGACGGCGGCACCCCCGGAGCGACGCAGCTCCCATCGGGCTGCGACTGATCGCCCACGGCGCAGCCGCCCGCGTCGGGGCTCGAGGTCGCGCTCGACGGGGCCGCGTGGCAGCCGACGACGAGCACCACGAGAGGCACCAGGATCGCTTCGCGCATCGTCGCTCCTTCCGGCCGAGCCTCGGGCCACGCTAGCAGGCCGTTGAATGACGGCCTGCGCAAACCGTGAGCGTCCGCAGCCGGTGGTCGATGGTGCGTGAAACCCAACGGACGACGCGCGAGAGGATCGGTCGGTCTCGGCGAAGGTCCACGGCCTGCTTGGCCTTCGGTCAACCGGGCGGCCGGCGCGCGCAGAGGGCGCCGAAGGCGCGGCGGCGACGTTATGCTCGCGGAAGATGAGGTTCGCTGGGGCTCCGCTCGCCTTCGCGTTGGCGCTCGCGCCGCTCGCGTGCGGAGGGGGCGCCGCGCCTCCCGCGCCGGCCTGCGCCGCTTGGGAGACGCGCGCCGACGACGGCAGCTGCGTCGGGCCGGGGGTCCGCGCGTCGGGCTGCGCGAGCGGCTTCACCTCGGACGGGCAAGGCGGCTGCGGGGCCACGATGCCGGCGACGAGCTGCGCCGCGGGAGCGATCGCGGTCCCCGGCGACGTCGCGTGTCGGCCGATCGGCCCCGCCGACCCGCCCACTTGCACGCCCGGCACCTTCGCGCTGCCCGGCGAGTCGAGCTGCCACGATCTCGGCGACGACTGCGGCGCGGCCCCCTGGGGCGCGATCCCCGTCGATGGCACGACCCGGTACGTCGACGGCGCGTACGCCGGCGGCGCGAGCGACGGCACCAGCGCCAGGCCGTGGACGCACCTCGCCGACGCGGCGAAGGCCGCATCAGCAGGGGACATCGTCGCGATCGCCGCCGGCCACTACGCGGAGTCGCTCGTCGTCGACAAGCCCTTGCGCCTCTGGGGCCGGTGCGCTGCGCTCGTCACGATCGAGACGAGCGCCGGATCACCTGCGATCTGGATTGCCGCGGGCGGCGCGAAGTCCGAGGTGCACCAGCTCGCGCTCACGGGCGACGGCCTCGGCGTGCGCGTCGATTCGGGCGCCGACGGCGCGACGCTCGATCGCCTCTGGATCCACGACCTGACGGGCCTGGGCGCGCGCGCGCGCGCGGCGAGCACCCTGTCGCGCTCGCTCGTCGAGTCGGTGGGCGGGATCGGCGTCGCGATCAGCGCCGCCGCGGTGGTGCTCGATCACGCCGCCATCCGCGCGCTGCACGCGGACGCCGCGGGCAACGTCGGCCTCGGCGTGACGGTCGACGGCGGCGGGCGCGCCGAGGTCCACGCGAGCCTCGTCGAGCAGGCGCGCAGCTCGGGGCTGCTCGCGGTCGACGGCGACGCGCTCATCGAGGGCTCGATCGTGCGCGAGACGCTGCCGAGCGAGGACGGCTCCGTCGAGGGGCACGGCATCGACTTCCAGCCCGGCTCGACGCCGCGCACGCTCAGCGTCACCGGCTCGCTCGTCGAGCGGACCCAGGAGATCGGGATCCTGGTGTTCGGCAAGACCATCGCGACGATCGACGCGACGGTCGTGCGCGGGGTCCGGGTCGGATCGAGCGGCTACGGCGGCGAGGGGATCGCCGTGCAGGCCGACGACACCGGCGTGCCCGAGGTCCACGTCACGGGCTCGCTGCTCGAGGGCAACCATTTCGCCGGCCTCTACGACCGCGGCGGCGACGTGCTGGTGGAGGGGAGCGTCGCCCGCGGCACGGGCGCGGACGCGACCCACGCGGGCCACGGCTTCGCGGCGCGCGACGACGTCGCGACGCGCCCCGGCACGCTCACCATCCGCGGATCGGCGATCGACTCGTGCAGGGGGAGCGGCATCACGGCGATCGGCACGAGCCTGGACGTCGAGTCGACGTTCGTCCACGACATGCTCCCCGACGCCACGGGCCAGACTGGCTACGGCATTTCGGCGCTCGGCGACACGAGCCCCAGCCTGCGCGGCGCGCTCACGCTGCGCGGCTCGGTCATCGCGTCGTGCCTCTCGGCCGGCGTCTCCGTCTCGGTCGCCGACGCGACGCTCGAGGACACGGTGATCCGCGACACCCAGCACGCGCCGAAGACGGGCATGTTCGGCTTCGCGGTCGTGGTCGGCAACCCCGCCGACAGCGCGCGATCGAGCCTCGTGATGCGCCGCTGCCTGCTCGCGTCGTCGAGCGAGTCGGGCCTCGTCGCGGTGCAGAGCGACGCGACGCTCGAGGACACGCTCCTGCGCGACGTGGCCCCGCTCGACGACGGCTCCTTCGGCGACGGCGTCTCCTGCATGCAGGCCTCGACCGTCACGCTCACGCGCGCGCGCGTCGTCGGCAGCGCGCGCGCCGGGATCGCGTCGTTCGGCTCCAGCGTCACGCTCGGCGACTCGGCGGTCGGCTGCGACGCGTTCGATCTCGACGGCGAGCCCGACGTCGACGGGACGGGCGCGGCGAGCTTCGCGCTCGAAGGGGCCGCGTGCGGCTGCGACGCGAGCGAGCCCTGCCAGGTGCTCCACAGCACCCTCGCGGCGCCGAGCGCGCTGTAGCTCGGCGACAGGCGCCGAGGACGAGGCGACAGCAGAGCCACGCGCGAAGCGCCGATTGCAGAAGCGCAACGTCCGCACGCGGCGCTGCACGCGCTCCATGGCCACCTTGGACGCCCAATCCGGAGACGGATCGCAGCACCGCAGAGCAGGGACGCGTCAAAGAGCGAATGATGTCGGCGCCGAGCCGCCCGCGCGCGCGCGAGCGACGACCAGTCTGTTTGGAGTAAGGGCCGCATCGTGGCGCGAGGGCACGGCGAGTGCTTGATGGGGCGCACGATGACGCCGATTCCAGCGATCGACCCTTGGGAGCCCGAGCCGCGCACGCCCGCGCGATCGCTCCCCGTGGCGGCCGATCGCCAGGTCTGCGGCTCGACCCTCTGCCCCACCTCGCGGGCAGCGTGGCCGAGGCGCAGCGCCTGGTCGCCGAGCGGCCGATCGATCTGGTGGTGCTCGATCAGCGCCTGCCCGACGGGCCCGGCCACGCGCTCTGCGAGCCGCTGCTGGCGGCGAACGCCACGGCGAAGATCGTGTTCATCACCGCGTTCCCGACCTTCGACAACGCGGTCACCGCGCTCAAGGCCGGCGCGCACGACTACCTGAGCAAGCCCTTCGAGCTCGAGCAGCTGCGGCACGCGGTGGGGCGCAGCCTCGCCATGCAGGCCCTCGAGAAGGTCGAGCGGGTGCAGGAGTACCAGGCCACGCGCGAGGTCGAGGGGGCGCACCTGAGCGGCGGCCCGGCGCTCGATCCGGTGCGGCGCCTCGTCGAGATCGCCGCGCGCACCACGAGCCCCGTGCTGATCACCGGCGAGACGGGCACCGGCAAGAACGTGGTCGCCAAGAGCATCCACCACGCCGGGCCGCGCGCGAAGAAGCCCTTCATCAGCCTCAACCTCGCCTCGCTCCCGGAGTCGTTGGTCGAGGCGGAGCTGTTCGGCTGGGAGCGCGGCGCCTTCACCGGCGCCGTCTCGGCGCGCGAGGGGCTCGTCGAGCTCGCCGAGGGGGGGACGCTGTTTTTCGACGAGATCGGCGAGATGCCGCTGCACCTGCAGGCCAAGCTCTTGACGATGCTCGAGGACCGCGAGGTGCGCCGGCTCGGGGGCCGCGGCGCGCGCACGGCCGACGTGCGGATCGTGGCGGCGACCAACGCCGAGCTCGACGAGCTGGTCGCGGCGCACCGCTTCCGCGCCGACCTCTACTACCGCCTCGACGTCTTGCGGGTGCGCCTGCCCCCGCTGCGCGAACGCCTCGACGACCTCGGCCCGCTCTGCGAAGACCTGCTCGCGCGCATCGCCGGCAAGACGCGCGCGGTGCGGCTCGCGCCCGGCGAGCTCGAGCGCATGGCGCGCTACGAGTGGCCCGGCAACGTGCGCGAGCTGCGCAACGTCCTCGAGCGTGCGTGGCTGCTGCACGGCGAGTCGCTGCGCCCCTCCGAGCTGCTCGAGGCCGCCGCGCAGGATCGGTCGCCGAGCTCGCGCGTGCTGCGGGTCGCGCCCGCCTCGCAGCCGCCTGCGACGGCCGAGGCCGCCCCCCACGCGACGCTCGAGCAGATCGAGCGCCGCCACGTCGAGCAGACCTTCCGCGAGTGCGGCGGCAACCTCGCGCAGACGGCCCGGCGGCTCGACGTGTCGCTCTCGACGCTCAAGCGCATGGCGGCGCGCTTCGGGCTCAAGGGGGCGCCGCGCGCCGCGATCGGGTCGGATTGAGCGGTTCGAATCGGCCTTGGCGGCGGGCCGATTCGAGCCGCACGGTGCGCAAATCACCGAGAATTGTCGGTCACGCCCAAGGGCGAGCTGCTCGCGAACCACGGCAAGGATCTGCAGAACCTCGAGGCGATCGGCATCCTCGCGAACAACGTGCTCTTGAACGCGCAGAAGGCGGCGCTCGACATGGGCGCCGGGCGCGGCCAGCAGGTGCACGTGGAGGCCGACAACGCGAACGTGCTCGTCCGCTGCCTCAACGAGGGGACCGATCCGCTCAACTCGCAGCCGGGCAAGGCGCACGTGCACCTCGTGGTGGTCGTGAACAAGGACGCGCAGATCGGCCTCGCGAAGCTCAAGATGAACCAGGCGATCAACAAGCTCGCCGACGACTTCCGCGTCTGAGCGGCGCCCGGCCGTCGGCGCTGCCGGGTGGCGCCCCGGCGCGCGCGCCCTCGCCGATCGTCGTCGCCTCATGGCGCTCGGCGGCGGGCAGCGCGCG
>JAJXTK010000437.1 GCA_021783935.1 Myxococcales bacterium
CCGCCGCCTCCCGCTCCCTTCCCCCGCACCGCGGGGGAAGGGCTGGGGATGGGGGCTGTTAGAACGCGACCACTCGCTCAGCAGGAGAACCACACCCGCGGAGGCCGTCGCGGAGGTGGCGGACGTTGAAGTTGACGAGGAGTGCAGCCGGAAGGCCTGTGACCTTGAGGTACGTGATCACCTGGGCCACGTGGACCTCGGTGACGTGCTCGACGGCCTTCAGCTCCACGATGACGGAGTCCTCGACGACGACGTCGAGCCGGTAGCCGACCCCGAGGTCGCGCGCGATCGCTTTGGCGATTGGAACTCTCCCACGGCGGTGAAGCAGGCGGCGGAATGAGTCGAGCGGCTCGCGGCGCGCCGGCCTCGCGCTCACGGCTTCTGCGCCGCGCGTGACCGCTCGAGCGCGTCGACGTCCGCGAGATCTTGCGGCCGTCCGGCGGCGCGCTTGTTCACGACGAGGTCGGCCCGCGCGAGCACGGGGCAACGCACGCCGTCGAGATCGTGAACCTCGCGTCGGGGCCACACTTCGTCGAACGCGAGGCCCGAGACCGTCGTGAGCAGCTCGATGCGGAACGGCGGCGAGCCCATGCGAAATCCGTTGCCAGGCGTGGCGAGATCTCGCTCGGAGAGGCCGGCGAGCGGCGCGCCGAACGCGCGCAGCGCCCGCAGCACCCGCGCGGCGTTGTCGGGCGATGCCTCGATCCAGAGATCGAAATCCTTCGTCGCGCGCGGTAGGCCGTGGAGCCCGACCGCGTGCCCGCCCACGAGCAGGAAGCGCGCGTCAGCGTCGTTCAACGCGGTAAGCAGATCGAGGAAGTCGGGGCTCCACCGCGTCTTCATTCACGCCTCCGAACTGTTCGAGGCTGAGCTCCCACGTGAGCGCGAGACGCGCGCGCGGCTCCATCGCCGCCCACTCGAGCAGATCGTCCTGCGCCATCTCGGCGTGCACGTCGGCGCCCGAATAGAGCTTCACCGACCAGCTCCGCTGTCGGTGGCGGCGACGCTCTGCTGCCGTGCTCACCACGCCATCGTAGCAGCTAGGCCCGAGGCCCGCCGCTGCGAAGAGGTGTGCCGCGTGTCGGGCGACATCGTGGCGCCATCGTGGTCGCGAGCGATCTGCAGGGCGCGTCCGGGGCTCTCGTGACTCTGTGCCCTCGCCGGCCCTTGTCGCCGCCCGCGCGTCCCGCTCGAACGCCCTCCGCGTCGCGTTCGACGTCGCGCCGCGCGCGCTCGATCCCGCGGCCTTCCACGACGCCCTCAACCCTCGCAACTACGCCCTGCGCGCCCTCTGCTCTGGCTACGCCCCGCCCGCGGTGCGCATGGAAGCCGACGCCGCCGACCCGAAGCTCTTCGAGGTCGTCTTGCTGACGGCCCTCCACCCCGACGCCGAGTACGACCTCACGGCCTCCCCGACGATCGAGCCCGCGCCGTGATCGTCCGCGGCCTCCGCACCTCGCCCACGCCCGCCGCGGCCGCCGTCGCGCGCGAGCGCGACGCGCTCAACGCGTCGCTCGGGCGTGCGCGGGCCGACGCCGACGCCGACGCCAACCTCCCCCCCGTGTCCCGCGACCCCCGAACCTCCCCGCGGCGGAGTTTGTTCGCGCCGCGAACAACCGCGTCACGTCACGTATTCACGGCATATCGCGTCAACTTTGACGCGCAGACTACGCTCGACGTCCCCTCGCCCCCTCCTCTACCCTCACCGGCATGGCCACCGCGCACCGCCCCGTCCGCCGTCGCAAGTCTGCCGTCGTCGACAAGGAGCTTCGGGCTCCGACCGACGCCCTCGTGGTCGCCCAGCCGACCACGACCTCGCTCAGCCGCGTGCAGCAGAAGCTCGTCGCCGAGGCGCTCCGCCGTGCGGAGGAGGCCCGCGCGCGCGTCGAGGACGCGCTCGTCGAGCTCGGGCGATGGCTCCTCGTCAACGTCTTCGACGACGATGCCGCGGCGGCGCTCAGTGGGCGACGCGACAACGTCGTCTGGCGCGAGCTGCTCGATCGCGCCGGCGGGCCCACGCTGCGCCTCGGGCGCCGCTTCCTCTACGTCGCCGTCGCGATCGCCGCGCACGACAAGCGCATCCAAGACGACGCGTGGCGCCTGCTCGACGCCGGTCGCAAGGAGGTCCTCTTGCGCCTGCCCGACGAGGCCGCGATGCGCGAGGCGGCGCAGCACGTGGTCGCCATGAAGCTCTCCAATGAGAAGACGCGCGCCTTCGTCCGCGGCCTGCTCGCCGCGTCGGGCGCGCCCGCGAAGGCGCGCGTCACCCTGCCCCGCGTCGAGGCGAGCGCCCGGCGGCTGCGCGAGCGCTTTGGCAGCGCGTCCTACCGTCGCGCCCTCGAGCGCACGCTCCGCGACGCCCCCGACCCGACCCGCAACGGCGTGCGCAAGGAGCTCGAGGCGCTGCGCGCGGCGCTCGACTCGATGCTGGCGATCGTGAGGGGGTGAGCACTTCTGGGTCGGCGCGCGCGCCGTCGAAATCACCTTCACGCAGGCCGGGCCGACCGTGGCGTGGATCGAGGGGAAGAACCGCGCGGCGCTCCCGAGCCACCAGGCGTTGGACGGGGTCTTCGCCGATCCTGCCGGTGATCTGGTCGTGCTCGAGTTCCGCGACGACGAGGGGTGCCTCGAAGGCGACGACAATCACGCGTGGGTACACGTCGAGCCCGACGAGATCTTCGCCACGGGCAAGCCGCCGTCGCCCCCCGCGGCGAGCAGCGCCGATCCGACGCTCGATCAGCTGCGCGCGGTGGTGCCCGACGAGCGCGAAGGCCCCTTCTCGCGGCGCGAGCTCGCGGCGATCGCGAGCTTCCCCTTCGCCGACGAGGTGCGCCAGAAGACGTACGACGCCCCGCTCACCGCGCGCCGCGGCCTCTCGTCCGGGACGCAAGGCCGCGCGCTGAATGGCGCGTGCCGACCCCAGCGCTACACGGCCCACGGCAAGGTCGTCGTCACCAAGCGCGACGGCAAGCAGGCGAGCCAGGCGCAAGAGGCTTCGCGTGGCGCGAATCGAGCTCCCGCCTCGTGATGATGCGCCACGCGGAGTCGGTCGGTCGACCCTCTACGACATGCTCAAGCGCTTTGGCATTCGGGTGAAGCAGGAAGCAGTGGTCGTACGACTGCTACGGGCGATTCATTCGTTCCAACTCTCCCTGTCGTTGTCGCGCGATTCGCTCTTCTCGCCGCTGATTCGCATGGCGAGGTCGGCGTCGATCCGACTTACTGGCACGTCCAGGTCATCCCAGGGTCATCAATGTTCAGATCCACGAGGTGCATCTTGTTGTCTCCGGCTGCGCCGAAGTACCCATAGACGTGCCTTCCATGGACGCTGAACCGATTAATCGTATGCGCAATTCCGAGATCGACATGGCACTTCTTCCGCGTCGCGAGATCCAAGACGACGAGCATCGTCGCACTGTCGTAGACCGCGGTGGCGCTCGTCGGATTCGGATCGAGCCCGGCCGGAATCTCGTTCCAAACGGCGATCGTCCCGTCCGTGGCGGGGGTGATCTTGGCCCTCGGCGCGGTTGGTGAGTCGGTCGTTAGGCGCGTTGTGACTGCCATCTGAAGGTCACGCATGTAGATCTCGCCCCCGAAGCGGTTGTCGAGATCGGATGCGGGCCCCGGAGGATCACGGTAGTCGACCCAGATGTACCAGCGTCGATCGGACGAAATCGAGGCGTCGACCTGGAGCCCGCCGCCGAAATCGATGGGCGTGACGCTGGCTGTCTCTTGGTCTGTCCAGGTCACGACCCCGCGATTGTCGTCGCAACAGACGACGCCGCCCGTGGCTGCAGCCATGTTGGTGCATTCGAAGACGCCATTGACCAACGTGCGAATCGTGCCGTCCGCCAAACTGCGGCTCATCAGCCCGACGCCGTCTCTGACCCAAAATACATACGCGGAGTTCAGTGCCACGGCAAACGTTCCGGTCGAAGTCGGCCCGCCGTACGAATATTCGTACGCGGGCTTTCGTTCTCCCGTAGAGACTCTCATCACTTCAATTCGATCGGTAAGGCCTCGTCCGACGACGTACGCAGCGAAGTCTCCGGCCAAAGCGGGCTCGGCGACGTCCGCAGCACCTCCGTCCGGTGCCGGCTCGACAGGAACGATCAGCGAGGTCACGGAGCTTCCGACTGGGGCGTAGAAGAGGCCGACGTCGCCGTAGTCCGCGACGGCAGTCTCCGTGTACGCGTGCATCAAGGACGGTCGCCCCGAATGAACTGGCCAGTTAAGCGCGATGCGACAGCCAGTCCCGCAGCTCGGCTGCCCCTCGGGGCCGAGCTGCTGATACGTCGCTGGCGCCGTCAGATGCCAGACGGGATCCCAAACGGGCAGGACTTCCGCATCCGCGGCGCTCTCCGACCTAACGTCTGCGATCGCGTCCGCAACGTCGGTTGCGACCACGTCACGGGCGCTGGCATCGGCCGGTGTGCCGGAGCCTCCATCGGAGCAACCAGGCCACACGGCGATCGTGCCTGCGAGGAGGCACGATGCGCCGAGGAGCGCCAGCGCGCGTCGAGTCACCGCACTACCTCCGCTACCTCGACTCGCGGCCCGTTCCGGCGTGCGCTCACGCCAACGCCGTCGTGGCGGGCGACCCATGCACCAAGGGTGTGCGTGCCAGACTTCGTGATCGTCGATCCACGCAGATCGAAAATCGGTCCTCCCGCGCTCGACGGCGCCGAGAGCGCGTACACGCGGCCGCCAAGCGCATCGTAGCGGAGCGCGGCGAAGTCCCCGGAGTTCCGGAAAACGCGCGTCACGCGGGGGCTCGCGGGCAATTCAGGGACTCCATCGCCATCATAGTCGCTTGCCACTCGGAGTTGGCGGCTCCCAGCGACCTGTTGCATGGGTCGGGCTCACCCGGTCCGCGCGCGCTACGTCGCAAGCGGGTCGCGGTAGATCTCGTCGACCGACAGCGTTGCGCCGATCGACTCCAGCCTGATCGTGCTGCCCGGGCCGGCCTCGAGGTACGACCAGTGATCCCCGTCGCGCCGGAAGACCTCGATGCGCTGCGCACGCTGGGCGACGAGCACGTACTCCTTCAGCGAGGCCAGCGTTCGGTAGTGCGCGAACTTCTCGCCGCGATCGTCGGCCTCGGTCGAGTCGGACAGCACCTCGACGACGACGGTCGGGTTCACGATGCCGTCGGGATCTTCGCTCGCGGTTTCGCGTTTGCCGCACACCACGCTGAGGTCGGGATAGGTCGCGCGATCGGTCGCCTGAATCCGGACGCGCACGTCGGACGAGAGCACGACGCACGGGCGTCCCCGCAGTTCCACCGACAGCGCCGTGATGAACGCGGCGGCGAGCCGGCCGTGCTCGACGGTGCCCCCCGCCATCGCCCAGACGTGCCCGCGCAGGTACTCGTGTTTGAGCCCCGCCGAGCGCTCCGCCGCGAGGTACTCCTCGTAGCGCATGGTCGAGTGCTGCGCGGCGCTCATCGAGCGGCAGGCTACCACCGGGGGCGGCGGACATCCGCGTGCGCGTTCGTGCGCGCTCCCGGCAGCTTCGAGGCGATGAGCTCGCCGCTGTACGCCGTGAAGGGTCGGGATCCCGCCCTGAGCGCGATCGTCGCTGTTACAGCCCCCATCCCCGCCCTTCCCCCGCGGTGCGGGGGAAGGGAGATCGCGTGGCGCGAACGCGCGCAGGCA
>JAJXTK010000438.1 GCA_021783935.1 Myxococcales bacterium
TCGACGGCATCGACCTCGGCACGGCCCTGCGCAGCTTCCGCCATCGCCAGCTGCGCATGGCGCCGCCGATCGCGTGTCGCATCATGGCGAGAGCGCTGCGCGGCCTCCACGCGGCCCACGCGCGAACGGCACGCGACGGCACGCCCCTCGGCGTGGTGCACCGCGACGTCAGCCCCGCGAACATCCTCCTCGCGGTCGGCGGCGCGGTGAAGGTGTCGGACTTCGGGCTCGCGCGACCGCTCTATCGCGCGCGGCGGACGCTCCCTGGGGTGGTGAAGGGGAAGTTCGCCTACCTCGCGCCGGAGCAGACGTTCGACAGGCCGGTCGATCCGCGCACGGATGTGTTCTCGGCCGGGATCGTGCTTTGGGAGGCGCTCGCCTCGCGCCCCCTGTTCCGCCGCGCGCGGGACCTCGAGACCGTGATGGCGGTGCGCGCCGGCGAAATCCCCGACATCGGCGCCTACGCGCCTGGCCTCGATCGGCGCGTCGTCGAGACGATCCACAAGGCGTTGCGCACGACGCCGGAGGCGCGCTTCTCGACGGCGCTCGCGTTCGCCGAGGCGCTCGAGGGGTGGCTCGACACGCTGCCGGTCCCCGTCGGCGACAGGCAGGTCGCGGCGGTGGTCGCCGACGTCCGCGCCGCACCCGCGCCGGCGTCGTTCGATCGCTCCCGACCGACCGAGCCGCTGCCGCTGCTTCGCCGCAAGGGGCCGCGCCTGCCGCCCGCCTCGCCACGGCCTGCGCCGTTTCGATGGCTCACGCGCTCACGCCCCTGAGGATTCGTGGCTGCGCCGTCTTCGGGGCCGGACGCTCGATGGGGGGCCACCAGGTGCCGTCGGGCTCGCGCGTCCAGGCGCGCATCGAGCCCATCTCGTCGACGAGCCCATCGGCCGTGATCGGCAGCTGCACCTCCCGGATGACCACGTCCGCGACGCTCGGGTGCACCGCGTCCGCGACGGAGAGCGCGCCCGCCAGCGTCTCGCGGACGGCGATGAGCATGAGGGAGCCGGCAGGCGGGCGCGCCTCGACGAGGTAGGCCGGCTCGCCCGTCAGCGGCTCGGCGAGCGGCGATGGCGCGTCGAGCGCGCTCGCCTCGACGGTGAGCGCCATGCACGGCTCGGTGAGCACGTCGTCCTCGCGGACGGGGAGCCAGCTGACGCGTTCGGTCTCGAATGACAGTGCGACGAGCCGCTCGGTGTGCGGCGGCTCGATCGCGAACGGGGCGGTGATGGTCGTCTCGAGGTCCATGCCGCGAGGTCGGCACCGGCTCGACGCCGGTTGCGCCTTGCGCGCGGCCGAGCTCGCGCCCGCGCTCAGAGCTCCGCGACGAGCTCCTTGGACTCCTCGAAGCGCCCGCGCGCCGCCTTCAGCGACTCGAGCAGCGCGCGAGCCTCGGCGACCACCTCGGGCGGCGCCTTCTCGGCAAACGACGGCTGCGCGAGCTTCTTCTCGGTCGCGGCGACGTCCTTCTCGACCTTCTTGATCTCGCGCTCGATGCGGGCCGCCTCGTGCTCGGCGGTGACGAGCCCCTTGAGGAGCACGAGCACGTCGATCTCGCCCGCCGGCATCAGCGCGTAGCCCGCAGGCCGCGGCGCGCCGGTCGGCTCGATGGCGAAGTCGTCCGAGGCCTTGGCGAGCGTGCGCACCGCGATGCGCTCGCGCTCGAGGAGCGCGCGGACCTCGGGCGACGCCGCGCGGAGCTTCACCTCGACCGCCGCGCCGGGGTGCACCTCGTGCTCGCTGCGCACCGAGCGGATCGCGGAGATCGCCGCCTGGACGAGCCCCATGTCGCGCGCGGCGGCGGGATCCACGCGCCCGTCCACCGCGCTCGGGAACGGCGCGACCATGATCGACTCCGGCGTGGCCACCGAGCCGTTCGGCGTCTCGTAACGCGTCGGCTTGGGCAGCTTCTGCCACAGCTCCTCGGTCAAGAACGGGATGATCGGGTGCATCAGGCGCAGCGACGCGTCGAGCACCCGCGCGAGCGTCAGGCGCGTCGACAGCGCGCGCGCGCCGCCGGCTTGCAGCACCGGCTTCACCAGCTCGAGGTACCAGTCGCAGACGTCCCCCCAGAAGAAGCGGTGCAGCGCGCTCGTCGCCTCGTCGAGGCGGAACTCGTCGATCGAGGCGTTGACCGTGCGCGCCGTCGCCACCAGACGATCGAGGATCCAACGATCCGCGAGCGCCGTCGGCGCCGGGATCGCCGAGGCGTCGTCGACGCGCGCGATCGTCGCGTCGAGCACCCCCTCGGCCGCGAGGTGATCGATCGCCTTGCCCTCGCTCGGCGCGGCGAGCATGCCGTAGCGGACGATGCCCCCTTCCCCGCGCCCCTCCCACCGCCACCACGGCTGCGCGGCCAGCGCGTAGAGATCGTCACCGCCGATCAAGGGCAGGGCGAAGCGCAGGGCGTTCCAGATCTTGTTGCACAGGTGGCGCGAGCTCTCGATGCGCTTGATGGCGAGCGGGATCTTGCGCTGCTGGGGCGGATAGGTCGCCAGCGTCCAGCGGAGCGCGTCGGCGCCGTAGCTCGGGATGCCCTGCGGGTAGGTGTTGCGGACGTTCTTGACGCCCGACTCCTCGGCGCCGCCGTCGCGGGTCTTGGCGACGAGCTTCTCGACGTCGATGCCGTAGACGACGTCCAGGGGATCGATGACGTTCCCCTTCACCTTCGACATCTTCTCGCCCTTCTCGTCGGTCACGATCCCGTGCAGGAAGACCTTCTTGAAGGGAACCTCGCCCATGAAGTGGATGCCCATCATCATCATGCGGGCGACCCAGAAGAACAGGATGTCCGGGCCCGTCTCCATGATCGACGTCGGGTAGAACGTCTCGAGGGCCGGCGTCTTGTCGGGCCAGCCGAGCGTCGCGAACGGCCAGAGGCCCGACGAGAACCACGTGTCGAGCACGTCGTCGTCCTGGACGATCTCGGGCGAGCCGCACGTCGCGCACTTGGTCGCGTCCTCGCGCGAGACGGTGATCGCGCGGCACTTCTGGCAGTGCCACGCCGGGATCTGGTGCCCCCACCAGAGCTGGCGCGAGATGCACCAGTCCTGGATGTTGGTCATCCAGTGCATGTAGGTCTTCGTCCACTCCTCGGGGACGATGACGGTCTTGCCCGACTCGACGGCCTCGATCGCGGGCTTGGCGAGCACGTCGGCCTTCACGTACCACTGCTCGCTGAGCATCGGCTCGACGACGGTGCCGGTGCGCTGGCAGTAGGGGATCGTCAGCTTGTGCTTCTTGGTGCCCTTGGCGAGACCGAGCTCGTCGAGCTTCTTCTTCACGGCCTTGCGCGCCGCGAAGCGCTCCATCCCGGCGAACGGGCCACCTTCGTGGTTGAGGGTGCCGTCCTTGCCGAGGATGTTGATCATCGGCAGCTGGTGGCGCTTGCCGGTCGCGAAGTCGTTGAAGTCGTGCGCCGGCGTCACCTTCACGGCGCCCGTGCCGAACTTCGGATCGACCAGGATCGCGTCGGCGATGACGGGGATGCGGCGATCGACGAACGGGTGCTTGAGCATCCGGCCGATGAGGTGCTGGTAGCGCGGGTCGTCGGGGTGCACCGCGACGGCCGTGTCGCCGAGCATCGTCTCGGGGCGCGTGGTCGCCACCACGATTTGCTCGCCGGGGTGGTCGGCCACTTCGTAGGCGAACTCGAACAGCTCGCCGTCCTGCTCCTTGCTCTCGACCTCGAGATCCGAGAGCACCGTCTGGCCGCCGACCGACCAGTTCACCAGGCGCTCGGCGCGGTAGATCAGCCCCTCCTCGTACAGCCGCACGAACGCCTCGCGCACCGCGCGGCTCATGTGCGGATCCATCGTGAAGCGGTAGCGCGGCCAGTCGAGCGAGCTGCCTAGAACCTCGAGCTGCTTGTCGATCGCGCCGCCGCTCTGGGCCTTCCACTTCCAGACGCGCTCGAGGAACGCCGCGCGCCCGAGCTCGTGGCGCGTCGTGCCCTCGCGCTTCAAGAGGCGCTCGACCACGACCTGCGTGGCGATGCCGGCGTGATCGGTGCCGGGGAGCCAGAGCACGTTCTTGCCGAGCATGCGTTGGTGGCGCGCGAGCGCGTCTTGGATCGTCGCGAACAGCGCGTGACCGCAGTGCAGGTTGCCGGTGACGTTGGGCGGCGGAATGACGATGCAGAACGGCTCGCGGCGGTGCGACGGATCGTCCTCGCCGTGGAAGAGCCCGCGCTCGTTCCACCAGGAGTACCAGCGGCCCTCCACCTCGCGCGGGTCGTAGGCCTTCACGAGCTCGTGCTTCTGCGGATCGGACATGGCGATCCGGCTCTCTACCACGGCCGACACGCGCGGAGAGCACGAGACGACCACGCGGACGGCGCGCGCGCCCCGAGCGTCTCGCGAAGCTGCGTGGGGCAGCCGGAGCGGGGCGCGTTCAGTGGCAGACGCCGGCGGTGCACGCGCCGCTCTTGCAGTCCGAGGCCGACGCGCACGCGCGGCCGGTCGCGCACGTCGCGCCGCAGCTGCCGCCGCAGTCGACGTCGGTCTCGGTGCCGTTCTTCACGCCGTCGGTGCACGTCGGGGCCGCGCAGACGCCGCTCGCGCACACGTGATCGGCGCAGTCGGACCCCTTGAGGCACGCGTCGCCGGCGGGGCACGTCGCGCCGCAGCTGCCGCCGCAGTCGACGTCGGTCTCGTCGCCGTTCTTCACCTGATCGTGGCAGGTCGGCGCGGCGCACGTGCCGCCGTCGCAGATGCCGTCGACGCAGTCGAGGTCCGAGCCGCACACCTGCCCGGCCTTGCAGGTCGTGCCGCAGTCGCCGCCGCAGTCGACGTCGGTCTCGGTGCCGTTCTTCACGCCGTCGGAGCAGCTCGGATCCTCGCACGCCCCCGACTGGCACACGCCGCTTGCGCAGTCGTCCGCCGTCTTGCAGGTCTGCGCTGCGCCACACGTCGCGCCGCAGCTGCCGCCGCAGTCGACGTCGGTCTCGTCGCCGTTCTTGAGGCCGTCGTTGCAGGTCGGCGCGACGGCCGTCTCGAACACCTCCGGTCCAGCGTCCGTCGCCGCAGGAGCGGCGCTCGAGCTCGAACAGGCGGGCACGAGCAGGGCAGCGATGGCGAGCGATGCGAAGTGGGAGACGCGCAGCATCCGGGCAGACGCAACCTAGCGCGCCGCCCGGGCGTCGGCAGCGCGCGCAACGATGCTTTGCGAAGTCTTGTCGCCGCTTTGATCGACGCGGCGGGCCGCGCGGCGCCTCAAGAGGGGGCGCGCGCGCGCCGTTGCCGCAGCGCCTGACGCGCGCGCGGGAAGAGCTGGACCCCTTTGATGGCGAGGACGATCAGCGCGAACACCCAGACGATCCAGAAGACCAGCTTGAGCCTCGTGAACTCGAAGACGACCTTGCTGTCGGGCGTGAGCAGCTTCGGCAGCGCGCCCCGGTGCTCGAGGGCGAGGAAGTCCATCAGGATCGCCACCGTGATGTGCACGAGGAAGCCCGCGTAGATGCTGCGCGTCTTCATCGACAGCGAGCCGAGCACGGTGCCCGCCACGATCGCGCCGCTCGCTTCGAGGTACGGCTTGCCGTAGTGGATCATGCAGTAGGGCACGGCCATCGCGAAGATGGCGCCCGAGCCGAAGCTCCGGCGCAGCGCGCCCAGCCAGAAGCCGCGGAAGAACATCTCGAGGCCGAAGAACTGCG
>JAJXTK010000439.1 GCA_021783935.1 Myxococcales bacterium
GAACAGGGGCCCTTGCAGCTCCGCGGGCATGCGGTGCAGCCCGTCGAAGAAGACCGTGCCGCCGCGCGCGAGCTCGAGCCTCCCGAGCGCCCCGTCATGGCGCGCGTGGAAGATGCCCCGCACGTCGGCGGGGCGAAGCTGCGGACACTCGATGCGAAGGAACGGCCTGTCGCGTCGGGGCGAGGCCTCGTGGATGGCGCGCGCGACCGCCTCCTCGCCGACGCCGGGGTCGGCGAGCAGCAGGAGCGGCTCTTGCGTGCGCGCGTGCGCGTCGATGGCGGCGCGCAGCTCGCGCACCGGCTCCGAGGTGCCGACGAGCACCTCCTGCATGCGACGCAGCTCCTGCTCGCGCAGCTCGCGTGCGAAGGCCAGCTCGCGCTCGAGCTCCTGGTTGCGATCCTGCAGCCCGTGAACCAGCCGCGAGATCGCCAGCTGGGTGCTCACGCGCGCGAGCACCTCGCTCGGATCGAATGGCTTGGTGATGAAGTCGACGGCGCCCGACTCGAGCCCGTGCACGCGCGCGGCTGCGTAGCCGAGCGCGGAGCAGAAGATCACCGGGATGCTCGCGAGCTCGGGGTCGGCCTTCATCCGGCGGCAGACCTCGAAGCCGTCGATCGCCGGCATCATGACGTCGAGCAGCACCAGCGCCGGATGGGTGCGCTCGACGATGCGCAGCGCCTGCTCGCCGTCAGTGGCCACCAAGATCGTGCAGCCGAGCGGGCGAAGCGTCTCGGTGACGACGTGGAGGTTCACCGGCTCGTCGTCGACGACGAGGATGCGGGGGGTGTCCTCGTGCGGCGCCTGGGCATCGAGCCCCGCCCGCGCGAGCGTCCGGTTCAACCAGTCGGGGGTCTTGATGTCCAATGGAACCCTCGGTCTCGCAGCTCGCCGGGCCATCGAGGCCCCGCGCCCGCAGCGCCATCGTAGGCGCGATGGGCGTCAGCGACGATCGAGATGCGTCGGCGCCCGGGCTCGGGCTGCGCGCGCGGCCCATCCGAGACCTCGCCGGTCCGCGCGCCGCCCTCAGTCGAGCAGCGGCAGCGGCGCGGCGAAGTGCGCCGCCACGCCCGACGAGACGACCGGCGCCTCGCCGGCGCGCAGCCACGGGAGCTCGGGCCACCAGCGCTGCACCGCCGGCGGCTCGAGCGGCTCGAAGCTCCCCCCCGGCCGCGGCATCGCGAGCGGCGCGCCCGCCAGCTTCGCGGCCTCGATCACGCGCTCGGCGGGCTCCGTCCACGCGTGCAGCGCGAGGTTGAAGGTCCCCCAGTGCAGCGGGAGCATCACGCGCCCGCCGAGCAGCTGGTGCGCGCGCACCGCCTGCTCCGGCCCGAGGTGCACGTCGGCCCACGCCGCGTCGTAGGCGCCCGTCTCCATCATCGTCAGATCGAAGGGGCCGAGCGCGCTGCCGATGTCGGCGAAGCCGGGGAACATCGCCGTGTCGCCGCTGAAGAAGACGCGCCGCTCGCGCGCGATCATCGCGAAGCCACCCCACAGCGTGCGATCGCGCGTGGCCGGCGAGCGCCCCGAGAAGTGCCGGGCGGGGGTGCACACGATCTCGACCCCCGCGACGCGCGTCGACTCCCACCAGTCGAGCTCCACGATGCGCTCCGGCGCGACGCCCCAGGCCTCGAGGTGCGCGCCGACGCCGAGCGGCGTGACGAACGTGGTCGGTCCGAGCGCGCGAATCGTGGGCAAATCCAGGTGATCGTAGTGATCGTGCGACAGGATCACCGCGTCGATCGCCGGCAGCGCGTCGGCCGCCATCGGGGCCTGCCAGAAGCGCTTCGGGCCCGCGAACGAGACCGGCGAGATGCGGGCGCTGAAGACCGGATCGGTGAGCAGCCGCGCCCCGCCGATCTCGACCAGCGTCGAGGAGTGGCCGAGCCAGGTGACGCGCAGCCCGCTCGGCGGCGCGTCGCGGAACTCCTCGGCGCGGCGGCGCAGCACCGGCAGCTCGACCGCCGGCTCGCGGTTCGGCGCGCCGCGGACCCACTTCGCGAGCGCCTGGCCCATGCGCATGCGCGGCGGCAGCGGGTTGCGGAACGCGCCGTCGGCGAACTGCGGCGAGCGCTCCATGCGCGCGCGTCGCTTCCCAGAAGGCAGAGCCCCGAAGGCGTCCCAGCGGATCATCGCGGCTCGGGGGATGCGCCCACGCGGCGGCGTGTTTCGTGAAGAACGCGCGCGCCGCCGTCGCAACGACCGGGCGGGCGCTCGGCCCTAACGCCGAAGAGGCGTCGTTCGCAACGAAAAAGGCCGTACCGAAGGGTCGATCCGTTTTGTCCGCGATCCAAACCCGCGGCGGCTCGGGGTGTCCGGGCGGCCCAGGCGCGTGTCCGCTCGCCCGCAGGTCCGGGGGGCGCCCGCGCCGCACCTCGAAACCCCGCCCCGCGCGACGCTTCGGCGGGGATTTCTCGGGCGCCTTGGATGCAGCGGGGCTCGCGTGGTCGCGTCGGCGTGGTCGCCGCCCCACGTGCGGGCGAGCGGCCACACGAGGGGCTGGGTTTCCCACGGCCTAACCAGCTGAAATTCCATGCGAAGGGGGCGGCGCTTCGGTGGCACGCTTCGCGCAGCAGGCGCGGCGTCCAGGTCAAGTTCCCGACGACGCACCGCAGTGTCAGGCGTCCAGGGCTCTTCAGAATTCCGAGACCAAGCAGTCGCACAGAAGTCTACAGCGTCTTACTTGTACCTACATTTCGTTTCACTGTACGACTGCAGTTGATGATCTCGAAGGAGCTCGCGTCTTCGATGAAGGTCACTCCCTGGTTCCTCGTGGCGCTCGCGCCGTTCGCCGTCCTGGCGTTCTCCGGCGCGCTCACGGGACACATCGCTGTGCTTCTGGTCGTGTTCGGCATCTTCTTCGGAACGCTGTCGCTCGATAAATTTGCGACCGCGACGAAGGCGTCGGCCGACGATCGCTCCTGATCGAACGATCCGACCGGCGAGCACGCTCCCGGCCCCTGAGGGCCCCTGCGCGAGTCCCCGGGCGCCGAAGGCGCAACGAGGAATCGGTGGGGGAGCACGAGGGGAGCGGCGCTCGCCCCGCTCGCGGGCCGACCGATAGGAGGGGGCTTCCGCAGAGGGGCCCGCTCGACGAGCAGCCCCTCTCGTCGCTTTGTGGCTATTAACGTCGGCACGTGACCAAGAATCAGGACCCGGGTCGCCTGAAGTCGGTCGTCGACTGGTCGCTCGCCGACCTCGAGTCCGTGCGGCTCCTGTTGCGGGGCGAGTCGGTCATCGACTGGCACCGGCTCAACTTCGAGAGCGAAGAGGACGTCGAGGCCTTCCTCGAGGCCAATGAGCTCTCGCTCGACGACCCGCGCGACCGCGCGCGCATGGAGCGCGTGAAGGTCGAGGCGGTCGACTTCCTGCGCGCGCACTTCGAATTCCCGATCCCGAAGCCGGTCGAGCGGCTGCCCGTCCAGGAGCTGATGCTGCTCGCCTCGGGCAAGGGGCACCGCCAGCTCTGCGCGTGCTCGATCCTCAAGTGCATGCACATCATCCACCACCTCGAGGGGCGCGAGCTTCTGTACATGCTCCCGCTCTCCGACGAGCAGGTGTTCCAGCTCGTCGAGGAGAAGATCTACCGCGTGGTGGGGGGCATGCTCGCCGCGGGGATGCCGATCACCGAGTTCGTCGGCGGTCGCAAGAACAAGTACAGCCTCTACACCAAGCTCTTGAGCAAGAGCGAGACGATCGCCGCGCAGATCTACGACAAGCTGCGCTTCCGCATCGTCGCGCGCAGCAAGGAGGACATCTTCCCGATCCTCCACTACCTCACGCGCCAGCTCTTCCCCTTCAACTACGTGATCCCGGGCGAGTCGACCAACACGATCTTCCACCTCAAGAGCTACTGCGAGCAGGACGCGAAGCTGCGGGCGTTGGTGAGCGACGAGCGCTCGAACCAAGAAGAGAACGACGCGTTCACCCCGAGCCTGAACACCTTCAGCGCCTCGAACTTCCGCATCATCCACTTCGTGGTCGACCTGCCCGTGCGCGTGCCCAAGGAGGTGCTCGACCACGCCCCGCGCGCCGCGCAGGCGCTCGGGCCGGTGATCTTCGTGCTCACCGAGTTCCAGGTGATCGACCGCGCCAACGAGCAGGCGAACGAGCTCGGCGACGCCTCCCACGATCGCTACAAGGAGCGTCAGCGGCAGGCGGTGATGGCGCGCCTGAAGCTCGGCTCGCGCGGCCTCGAGCGCGCCGAGCGGGTCGAGCGCGCGCGCGAGGAGAAGGAGGCGCGCGAGCGCGCCGAGCGCCCGTCGAGCCCGGGGCCGTCGTCGCGGCGCGCGCCGTCGACCGAGCCGCCCAAGGGGACGCGGTAGCCTCGATGCGCGTCGGGCTCGATGCGGTCCTCGACGATCCGAAGCGCCTCGCGGCCTGGCGCTCGACGCGCCTCGGGCTGCTCGTGCACCCGGCGTCGGTGACGCGCTCGTTGGTGCACGCGCTCGACGCGCTCGCCGAGGTCGACGTGCGGCCCCGGATCCTCTTCGGCCCGGAGCACGGCCTCGGCGGCGGCGCGCAGGACATGGCGTCGGTCGACGACGTGCTCGACGCGCGCACCGGCGCGCGCGTGATCTCGCTCTACGGGCGCGGCCCCGAGCGGCTGTCGCCGCGCCCCGAGGAGCTCGACGGCCTCGGCCTGCTCGTCATCGATCTGCAGGACGTCGGCGCGCGCTACTACACGTTCGTCTGGACGGCGCTCCTCGCCCTGCGCGCGTGCGCGATGGCGGGGGTGCGCGTGGTGGTCCTCGATCGGCCCAACCCCATCGACGGGGTGACGCGCGAGGGGCGCGTGCACGAGGAGCTGCGGCTGCGCTCGTTCGTGGGGCTCGAGCCTTTGCCGATCCGTCACGCGATGACGCTCGGCGAGATCCTCGCGCTGCGCGCCCGTGTCGAGGGGCTGTCGGACGCGCTCGAGGTGGTGCCGGTCGAGGGGTGGGATCGCGAGCGCTACGCGGACGCTTGGGATCGCCCGTTGGTGATGCCGTCGCCGAACATGCCGACGCTCGACACGGCCGTGGTCTATCCGGGCGGCTGCCTCGTCGAGGCGACCAACCTCTCGGAGGGGCGCGGCACGACGCGGCCGTTCGAGCTCTGCGGCGCGCCTTGGCTCGACGGCCGCGCGCTCGCCGCGGCGCTGCACCGCACGGGGCTCTCGGGCATGCGGGCGCGCCCCACGAGCTTCGAGCCGACCTTCCAGAAGCACGCGCGGCAGCTCTGCGGCGGCGTGCAGATCCACGTGACCGATCGGCGCGCCTTCCGGCCGGTCGCGACCTACCTCGCGCTGCTCACCCTCGCGCGGGCGCAGGCGCCGGAGCGCTTCGCCCTGCGAACGGAGCCTTACGAGTACGTCGAGCCGGCGGAGGCCGAGGCGCTCGATCTGCTCTGCGGCACGACGCGCACGCGCGAGGCGTTGATGGCGGGCGCCTCGGTGCGCGAGGTCGTCGCGACGGTGTGCGAAGAGCCTCTGCCGAAGTGACGGGCAGGGGCACGGGAAGAGCGGGGAGTGCTAGCAGGCCGTTGAGCTTCTCCGGAGCGGCCCGAGCCTCTCCCGCGTCAACCCGAAACTCGCCGCGCGATCGACACGGCCTGCTGTCTGCCACAGTTCCCGCAGGCCGTTTCTCAACGGCCTGCTAGGGTTCGCGGGAGATGT
>JAJXTK010000440.1 GCA_021783935.1 Myxococcales bacterium
CATCCCCCTTCCGATCGCCGACGTCTGAATCCGGCCCGTCGTCTCGATCTCCTCGGACATCGCCAGGATGGCCTGCATGCCCTTGTGCGCGGCCTTCTCGGCGACGCGAAGCAGCTCGATGACCTGGGCCTCGTCGGTCTGCGCGGCCTTGGCGGACGTCCGCGCCGAGAGCGCGTCGGCGTGCGCGTCGACCGCGTCCGCCTCGTCGCTCTGCGCGCGGGCGTGCTCGACGCCCGCCACGCCGTTCGCACCGACCTCGACCAGCCGCGCGCTCGTCTCGAGGACGCCGCGGCTCGTGGCCGCCGCCGCGCCCGCCGAGCCCGCGACGGCGAGGCTGCCGATGCCGCCGGCGAGCGAGAGACCGAGCCCCGTCCACTGAGCGGCCTTCCCCCAATCTTCGCCGCACTCCTCGCCGATCTTCTCGGAGCTCGCCGACAGGAGCACCCCGGCGAGCGCGATGATCGCCGGTACGGAGGCGCCGCCCGTGAAGCAGACCGCCGCTGTCGCCGCGACGATCCCGGCGCCGAGGGCGATCTTCTTGAAGAGCGACGACTTCTTCGCCGCCTCGTCCGCCGCGCGCTGCGCCGCTTCGGCGGCCTTCTCGGCGTCGCGCGCCTTCTCGATCGACTCGCCGCGCCGCAGGGCAGCCTCTTGCGCGCTCGATTTCGCCTGGCTGGTGCGCGCGTCGCGCATCGCGAGCTGCGTGGCCGCGAGCAAGGACATCATGTCGCTCGGCGCCGCGATCGCCGGCAGCGCCCGCGCCGTCGACGGCGGCGTCGCGTCTTGCGCGGCGCGCGTCCGCGTCGCGCCGACCGATCCGACCGCGGCATTCATCGCGCGCCTCCGAGCTGGCGCCGCAGCGTGCGGATCTCCGTCTCGAGCACGTCGGCGAGCTCGAGCCCCTCGATGGCCTCGACGTGCTCGCGCGCCTCGGCGGTGCGGCCCTGCGAGGCGAGCAGCCGCGCGAGGAAGACGCGGGCGCGATCGCGCTCGTGCTCGCCGATCGGCGCGAGCAAGGCCGCCTCGTAGAGCGCCTCGGCATGCTCGACGTCGTCGACCGCGTCGTGGCACGCGGCGAGCGCGGTCCAGCCGCGCGCCTCCTGCGGGCGCGTGAGCACCAGGAGGCGAAAGACGTCGGCGGCGCGGCGGAAGTCTTCGCGCGCGTAGTAGGCGTGGCCGATGGCGTAGACGGCCTCGGCTTGCTGGTTCGGGTCGACCTCGGGCGTCGGGCGGAGCCACGACTCGAGGATCGCGCCGAGCGCGGTGGGGTCGGTCTGGGCGTGCGTCGTCTGTTGCATGGCGGGCTCCTTCAGACGCGGGTGTTGCCCACGATGCCCTTGGTCGTCTCTTCGACGGAGGAGACCATGTTCGAAATCATCTGAACGAGCTGACCCCGCGACGAGAGCGCGCTCTGCAGCTGGATCATGCCCATCTCGTTGCGCGTGGAGCTCGCGCCGATCCCGTCGGTCAGCGCCTCTTGGAGCTGCTTGATGTCGTCGGCCGTCGCGGTCGGCGGGCTCCCATCGGTGGGGTAGCTGCACTTGGCGATGAACCGATCGACCGCGGCCTTGGTCGGGCCCGCCGGCAGGTTCTTGTACCAATCGGAGCTCGCGATCGCGTCGGGCGTCGCCACGCCGTCGAGCGGCTTGTTGTCTCCCGACTGCTTGAGGGCCTCGTCGAGCTGCGTCTTCACGCTCGCCATCGCGGAGGTCTCGTCCTTGGCGTTGCCGAGCGCGGACATCTGCGCGCGGATCATGTGGTCGGACTTGTCGAGCTGGGTCGCGAGCCACGCGAGCAGCTCCTGGATGCCGAGCTCGGCGGGGAGCGTCTGGCGGGCGGCGGGGTCGATGGCAGCAGTCTGCGCGGCGTACACGGCCTGCTGCGCGTGGCTCGAGACGTCGATGCGGCCGCTGGTGTTGAGGGTGCTCATCTCGCTCCTCCTTCGATCACGCGCGCACGCCGCGCGGGCCCTGCGGGCGGGGTTGAAGCGCGCGCGCCTCGGAATCGATGCGCGCGCACAGCTCGCCGAGCTCCGCGTCGACCGCGTTGCCGACCACGAAGCAGACCTCCACGTGGCTGCCGGCGACGCGCGACAGGCGCGCCCGCTCCTCGTCCTGCCGCGCGAGCTCCGCGCGCAGCGCCTCGATGCTCCGAACCTGCGTCTCCATCGTGACCTCCTGGTCCGCCACGCGTGGGCGGTGACCAGCGTCGGCAGCGGGCTCGCGTCGGTTGCGCGCTCGATGCCAGGCCGCGAATTTGCCGGAGATCAGGGCACGGGCGTCGTCGCGATCGGCCAGAGCGGCTTGCCGTCGGGGCCGCGGTCGAAGCGGAACGCGCGCGGCGCCATCGGCTGCGCGACCGCGTAGAGCGTCGTCTGCGGGTAGGTGTGCATCGGCGGATCGGCCGTGCCCGCGCGCGCCAAGAACCCGTCGGCGCCGCCGCGCCCGCCGATCGCGCGCACGCACTCGGCGGCGAGGAGCGCGTCGACGATCTGCTGCTCGGTCACCCTGCCGCGCGCCACCAGAAGCCGCCCCTCCTTGGTGACGCCGATGCCGATGCGCACGTGATCGGCGCCGCCGCGCGCCTCGCCCGTGGCCTTGCCGTCGCGGATCGCGAGGGGCCCTTGCACCACGTCGACCGCGCCCGTGAGCGGCTCGCCGTCGAGGCGAATCGAGGCGCGCCCAGCGCCGTCGATGACGAGCGCACCTTCGCCCGTCGCCATGGCCACGATCGGCTTGCCGCCGACGGTGAGCCCGAGGGCGCGCTTGCCGTCGGCGACGCCGAGCCCCACCGCCGCGATGACGCGCCGCGAGTCGTCGCCGTCGATCTCGCGCGCGGCGCGCTCCCCCTTCTGCTCGTCGAGCCCTGCGCGCACGGTGAAGCGCACGCGGCCGGGCTCGAACGCCGTGAGCGCCACCGCGCCGCTCGTCGCGCGCTCGACGCCGGGCATCCACTTGGGCGGCGGCTGCACCCCGTCGTCGGCGCTCCACGCGAGCCCGCCGCTCTGCGCGGGCGGCGCGACGTCGCGGAGCATCACGTAGAAGAAGTCCTTCGGGTTGTAGTCGATGTACCTGCGGTTCGCGATCGCCATCAGCGGCGTGAGCGTCTCGCTCTTGCCGCGCTGGTAGGCCGCGTCCTCGAACGACATGAACACGAACCCGGTGTGGAACGGGTTCATGTCGAGGTGCATGCCGAAGTCGCACCCCGCGAGCTGCATCCCCTTGGCGAGCGCCTCGGGGCCGACGTCGTCGCCCCAGACGTAGAGCAGGTGGCGCGCCTTGGTGATGCACAGGCCCGAGCGCTCGGTCTGCTGCCCGGACATGTGCGGCTGCCCCAGGAGCACCGCGCCCCAGTTGAGGCGATGCCGCGGGTTGACGAGCCCGTCGTCGATCATGGGGTCCATGTTCTGACGGTAGGAGAAGATGTCGGGCGGGATGTCCTTGCTCGGCGCCCAGGCGCCCATGCCGAAGCGGCCGTCGTCCATGACGACCGCGCTCGCGGCGTTGGGCACAGGCGGCAAGAGCACGCGTTTGTGGAGCATCATGCCGTAGTGGCCGTGCTCGGTCTTGAAGCCGCCGTTGAAGGCCGCGACGACCTTCTTGGCGATGACGGGATCGCGCGGGATGCGCCCGGTGCCGTGGAAGCTGCCGACGGTGGGCTTGGGGTCGTCGACGCCCGCCTCCATGTCGAAGTCGAGCTGCCGCGTGTCCATGGCGACGAGCAAGATCTTCGAGTACGGGCGCTGCGGATCGGGGCGCACGAAGGTGCGGTAGAAGGGGGGCGGCGCGCCCGGGATCTGGTGCATCCAGGGCTGGGTCGCCGAGATCCACTCGCCCTCACCGGGCTCGGGAGTCTTGAAGATCGTGGGCACCGGCTGCGGCGGCCAGTAGCCGCCGTCCTCCCCCGCGGCGCTCGCATCGAGCGGGCGCGGGACGATCTTGTCGACGTCCCCCTTGACCTCGTCCTGCGGCTTGCTGCGGCCGAGCGTCTTGTGCGTGAACTGCTTCCAGCGATCCTTCCAGTACCAGGTGCGCTCCTCGAGCCATGCGATCGGCTCGGGCCCGATCCACGGCAGCGCGCGCACGGTGTCGACCGCCCAGTGGATCGGCTTCTTCGGCACGCGCACGAGCAGCTCCGCGTGCACGCCGTCGACCGGCGCGACGAGATCGCCCTTGTCGAGATCGACCCTCGCGACGCGCGCGCCGCCCGGGCCGCCGAGCTGCGCGACGAGCTGCGTCCCCTCGAAGCGGAGCACCGCGGCGGTGACCTCCCTGTCGAAGGAGACCTGCACGCGCGCGACGCCGCGGCCGTCGCCCGCCTCCTGGAGGTTGGTCACCCAGAACATCGCGCGCTCGGTGAGGCTCGTGGCCTTGGCGGCGCGCCCCTCGCCCCGCAGATCGAGGACGGTGACCCCCTGCATCTGCCCCATCGCGAAGGTCGCGAACGCGGCGCGCTCGCCGGCCTCGTCGCGCACGAGCCCCTGCTCGTCTCCGTAGGGGGTCGCCGTGAGGTCCACGACGTCCCGCACCTCGAGCGGCCGGCCTTCCGGCGTGAGGCGCACCCGCGCGCGGAAGAGATCGCGCGTCGAGCCGGGCCTGTCGGAGCCGAGGAAGAGGACGTGCCTGCCGTCGAGGAAGTCGCCGACGACCCCTTCGCTCCGCTCCCAGACGAAGTCGGTCGGCTTGATCGTCACGTGGGCCGAGGTGGCGAGCGCCTCGAGCAGCCCCTCGAGCGACTTCTGCGGCGCGGCGGGGGCCGAGCAGGTCCTCGCGACCGACACGAGCGAGACCAGCGCCGTCGCGCGCCACGACGAGCGCGCGACCGTCCGCAGAGCCTCGATTGCGCGCGCCCCGAGCGGCCGCGGACGCGGCGCGGACGGCGGCGGGGTGGAGGCTGCTGCGGTCATCGGGGCTCGCGGTTCGGCGCGCGCGGAGCGGCGCCCGCTAGCAGGCCGTTGAGAAACGGTCTGCGGAAACTGTGACAGACAGCAGGCCGTGTCGATCGCGCGGCAAGTTTCGGGTTCACGCGGGAGAGGATCGGGCAGCTCCGGAGAAACTCGACGGCCTGCTAGCGCGCTAGCCGAACGCGCGCGAGCGGGCAACGTTCTGGCGAGCTCGGCCGCTACCGGAAGGTCTCGTCCATCGACGCGAGCATGCCCACCGTGACGGTGAACACGGCGACGGCGGCCTCGAGCTCGTCGCGCGCCACGTTCTCGAGGACGTCGTTCGCCGAGTGCTGGAGGTCGAAGTAGCGCGTGGCGTCCTGTCGCAGGTCGACGAACGGCACGCCGTGGCCGTGCATCGGCCCGATGTCGACGCCGCCGCGCGCCGGCCCTTGATCGAGCGCGACGCCGAGCGCAGAGAGCGCCGCGTGAAGGCGCTTGGCCGCCGCCGACTCGCGCTTGCCCTCGGGCACGCGCAGCGCCCACGGCTTGCCGTCCCCCTGGTCCGCCTCCAAGGCGACCACGTGCTTGCCGGCCTCGCCGGCGTGGGCGCTCGCGTAGGTGCGCCCGCCCGCCGCGCCGAGCTCCTCGTTCGCGAAGAGCGCGACGCGCACGGTGCGGCGAGGCCTCTCGGGCAGCCCGCCGAGCAGGCGCGCGAGCTCGAGCGCGATGACGCACCCCGCGCCGTCGTCGACCGCGCCGCGGC
>JAJXTK010000441.1 GCA_021783935.1 Myxococcales bacterium
CCCCGTTCAACCTCTTCCCCGTCGCCAACGATTACATCCTCACGAAGTGGCAGTCCGAGCGCATCGCGCTGCAATTCGCGGCCGCTGGCCTGCCGCTGGTGGTCGTCAACCCAGCGTTCCCCTTCGGCGAGCGTGACTACGCCCCGACGCCCACCGGGCGCATCGTGCTGGCGCTGCTCCGGCGGGAGGTGCCCGGCGTCGGCGTCGGCGGCTTCAACTGCATCGACGTCGACGACGTCGCGACGGGGCACCTGCTCGCGGAGGAGAAGGGGCGCGTCGGCGAGCGCTACGTCCTCGGCGAGCACAACGTCACGCTCAAGGAGTTCTTCGCGCTGGTGTGCGAGATCGGCGGCGTGAAGGCGCCCAAGCTGCCGCTGCCGCGGCCGCTGTCGGCGGCCATCGCGCTCGGCATGGAGCTGTGGGCCGACCACGTCTCGCACGAGGAGCCGCCCGCGACGTTTCGATCGATGCGCTACGCGCAGCGGTACGCGTGGTTCGACTCGACCAAGGCGCGCGCCGAGCTGGGGCTGCCCAGCACGCCGCTCGCGACCTCGATCGAGCGCTCGATTCGCTGGTTTCGCGCGCACGGCATGGTCTGAATGCGGCGGCGCGCGAACGAGGGTGCTGCACCCGCCTTGACGCTGCCCCCGCGCGTCCGCACGCTGGCGCGACGATGCTGAAGCGGCTCGTGGTCGGGCTCCTGATAGGGATCGTGGTCGGCGCCGGGCTCGGCTACGGCCTGCTCCAGCTGCTGGGCGACGACCCCATGAGCGGCGCGCTCGGCTACGCGTTTGCCGCGGGCACCGGCGTGCTGGTCGGGCTCGTCGCGGGCAAGCCGATTTGGTCGAAGGGGGCGCTCGTCGAGGCCGGGCTCAAGGCCGTCGTCGGCGCCGCGCTGGCGTGCGGCATCCTGTTCGGCTTGCGGTTCGTGCCGTTCACGCTCCCCGCGATCGCTGGCGCCGGGGCCGCGCCGCTCGGACGACACGCGTTTGGCGCCTTGATGGCCGTCGCGACGCTGCTCTCGGTCTTCTACGAGATCGACAACGACGGCGCCGAACCCAAGTCGGGCGGGAAGGCCGCCGGCGCGCCGAAGCGCATCGCAGCGCCATCGTCCGGAGGGGGCGCGGCCGAGGACCTCGAGGGGCTCGAAGAGCAAGAGAGCGGCGCTAAGGCTCGCCGCGGCCGCTGAGCCTGCGCGCTTCGCGCCGTGCGCCGCGTGCGTCGTCGCCGCTGGTCGCGAGAGCGGCCACGCGAGAGCCGTCAGCGCACAAAAAGACGATCGGTGCCGTCGACTGCCCGGCACCGATCGGAGGGAGGAAGATGCGAGTGCCCCAGGAGGGCTCACGCATCCGATGCTCGTCGCCGCGCGGTGGTCTCACGCGCGGCGGCGAGCGGCGCGCGCCTCAGGGCGCCCCGACGTTCCCCCAGCCCATATTGAGGCTGAACATCGTCGGGGTCGTCGGATCCGACGGCGGCGCGCCCGAGAGCACCACGAGCTGGTGCGAGCCGTCGACGAAGCCCGGCGTCGGGAGCCCGCCGGCCGCGGCGAGCGCGGTGTAGCTGTCGAGCCAACCCGGCTTGCTCGCGTCGTTGCTGCCGACCGGCAGCCAGATGGCCGGGCACGTCGCGCCCGGCTGGCAGAAGGTCGCGCCGTGCGGGAGGATGACCCAGTACGACGAGAGCGCGTCGGTGCCGGCCGGCAGCTGCACGCCCATGCCCGGGTTCGCCGACGTGCCCGCGTCGGCCGCCGGGAGCTTGGCGCCCACGACGTCGCCGAAGCTGACGTTGACCGCGACCGGGATCGGGTTGCCCGTGGGCTGGCTCGGCGCGCCGCCCGCATCGCCGCCGTCCGCGCCCGCATCGCCACCGGCGACCGCCTTGGACATCGGCATGAGGAGCACGTCGACGCCCTGGAACGTGGGCGGCGTGCCGGCCACGCCGAACGGCGAGGCGTTGAAGAAGTGGAACGTGGTCTTCGGGTTCGTGCCCGCGTCGGACGGGAAGGTCGCCGCCGAGAGGTCGAGCGTCTTGTAGCCGAGCGTCAGGCCCTTGCCCGAGCACTGGGGCTTGGTCGGATCGGTCACGTCGGCCGCGACGGCGCAGCCCGCCGCGTACATGAGGGTCGAGGTGCCGGCCAAGACGGTCCCCGGCGGGATGAGAATGTACTTCGTGGGGTCGGCCTTGATTGAAGCGAAGGCCGTGGAGCACGCTTGGGTCTGCGCCGTGACGTCGGTCTTGGAGGCCGTGGCGAGCGGGTTGGTCGAGCCGATCGGGAAGGCGACGATCTTGAAGCCCTCGAGCGACTTGAGCTCGCCCGCCGAGATCTGCGCGTTGGGGAAGGTCATCGGGATGACCGCGCCGTACGGGAAGCCGGTGTACTTGCCGCCGTTGGTCGGATCGGACGCGCTCGGGACGCCGACGAACAGCGCCTGGGCGAGGGTGTAATTCGCGGGGGTGCTGCCCGCGGCGGCGCCGAAGCAGAAGATCTGGTTGCCCGCGTCGGGCGACGCATGAATGATGGTGATCTTGCGATCCGCCACGACCGCCGCGTCGACCGCGTCGGTGGCGCTGTCGGTGGCGCTGGCGCTGTCGGTGGCGCCGTCGGTGGCGCTGTCGGTGGGCGTGCCCGTGTCGTCACCGGTGCCGGTGTCGGCCGCAGGAGTGCTGCTGCTGCTCGAGCAGCCCACGAACGCAACACCCGCGACAACCAGGCCAAGCGCGGTGAGGGACGTGAGACCCCAGCGCATCGAGTTCGTCATGTAGTAGGACTCCTTTCGAGAACGACCGCCGCCGGGCTCGGCGGAAAGCATGCCCGCCCTAGTGGGGTTGAGAACGGTCAAGGCCGCTCTCTACCATGGGCGGTATCGTACGTCGAAGACGGCGCGACCTGAAGGGGGTCTTGCCTCGTCGGACCGACATCCGCGCAAGGGGGTGGCCACGTCGGTCCCGGCGACTCGCACGCCGTCGAGAAGCGGCCTGCGCAAACGGTGACCGTCAGCAGACTGTGGTGGATCGCCCGAAAAATCGAGGGATGACGCGGGGGAGGTCCGGTCGGTCTCTGAGAAAGTCTGCAGCCTGCTAGGATGCGCGCGTGGCCGTTCCGCCGGCGCCGTTCCCCTGCCCCTCGTGCGGAGTGCCCCTCCCCGCCGGGGCGCGCTTTTGCAACGTCTGCGGCCACGCGATCGCCGCCCCGGCGAGCCCCGCGCCTGCGCCGCCAGCGCGCGTGCTGGCGCAGACGATGCTCGGCGGCGTCGGGACGCCCATGGAACCGGCCGCGCCGGGGAAGCGCCCCTTCGCGGGCACGATGCTCGGCATGCCCGTCCCCAGCGTGACCGCGCCGACTCCGCCGAGCGCCTCGCCGCCCCCCGCGCAGTCGGCCCCTGCGAAGCCGCTGCTCGCGTCGACGATGGTGGGGGTCGCCCCGTTCTTGCAGCCGCCTCCCCCCGCCGTCCATCCGCCGGCCGTCGGCGCGCAAGGCGCCCCGAGGCCCTTGGCGTCCACGGTCGTCGGCCTCGCCCCGCCCGTCTTGCCTGGGCAGCCGACGCAGCGTCGCCAGCAGAACGTGCCCAAGTCGACGATCCTCGGCGTCGCGCTGCCGGGGATCGCACCCACGCATGCCGCGCCCGCGCCCGTCGCGTTCGCGTCCGCCGACGCGCCCCTGCCGGTCGCGCCCATCGTCGCGCCGGCGTTCGTTCCGCCGCCCCCCCCGACGGCGCCCGACCTCCCCCCGCGACCGGCGGCGCGTGCCTCGCGGGCGCCTGCCATCGCGCTCGCCGTCGTCGCCGTGCTCGGGCTCGTGGTGGCGGTCACTCTCGTGCTGCTGTTGAGGCCGAAGGCGCCGCCCGCGATGAGCGGCGAGCTCGCCGGCGAGCCCGCGGCGCCGAAGCTGATCGTCTCGTGCAGCGCGTGCGGTGCGGGGAGCGAGCTGGAGCTCGGGGGCAAGAAGGCCCAGTTCACCCAGGGCAAGGCGACGGTCGCGATCGATCCGACCGACGCGCGCGTCGGCAAGCACGACTTCACGGGGACCCTGCGCGTCGGCTCGGGGCGGGCGCAGGCGATCACGCTTCAGGTGCTCGTGCCCTTCTCGGTGCGGCCGTCGCTCGCGCCGCTCGCGAAGGGGGTGGGTGAGGTCGACGTCGAGCTCGAGCTCGCCGACGAGGTCAGCGCGGTGACCATCGACGGCAAGAAGGTGCCGATCGTGAATCACCTCGCCCGCGAGGCGGTCGCGATCCCGCCCCCCGAAGGGGAGGCGCGCGCGTTCGAGAAGGTCGTCGCGTACGCGGTCGGCTGGGCCGGCGGCGAGCGAAAGGGCTCGGTGAAGCTCGTCGTGCCGTACGCGTCGTTGAAGCTCGGGCTCCCCGGGCGCCGCGCCTATGTCGTGGGAGACGCGGAGCTCGACGTGACCGGGCGCGCGACGCCGAAGGCGACGGTGCGGCTCGGCTCCGGCGCCGACGCGCCCTCCGTGACCGCCGACAAAGACGGCGCGTTCAAGGCGCGCGTGAAGATCGGCGCGGGCGACGAGAAGCTCGAGCTCCTAGCGTTCGGCGCGCAAGCGGCGCCCCGCTCCATCGCACTGCCGATCACGCACGCCGCGTCGTGGGCCGAGGTCGAGAAGTCGCTGCGGGCGCAGGCGAAGGGTTCCGCGGCCGCGGTCGCGGCGCCGGCCGAGCACCTCGACCAGGTCGTGGACGTGAAGGCCGACGTCGTGACGCTCTTCGAGGAGGACGGTCGCGCCGGATTCCGCGGCGACGTGCACGACAAAGACGCGGCCGATGGCGGGATCGGCGCGCCGGTGCGCGTGCTGTTGCCGAGCGGCGCCTCGGTGCAGAAGGGGGACGTCGTCGAGGTCCTCGGCGTGCTCACGCGCGCGGTGCCGCTCGTCAAAGAGAAGATCACGCTCGCCGAGATCGACGTCGTCGTCGTGGCCGCGAAGCGCTGAGCTCGGCTGTTCCACACACTGACGGGGTGCGAGAGCGGAGCGCCACGCGCGCATCCAACCTGGCGTGGCGCACCCCTCGCAGTCGACGGCCGGATCGAGCGTGGTGGCGCGCCCGCCGTCGAGCAGCGCCCCCGCGTCGCTGCGCCAGCCGGAGCGCGCGCCGGATCCGCTCGTCGGGCGCGTGATCGCCGATCGATACCGCGTCGTCGCGCCGCTCGGACGCGGCGGCATGGGGGTGGTCTACAGGGTCGAGCACCTGCGCATCGGCAAGCTGATGGCGATGAAGCTGCTGTCGGGCGAGCTCTCGCGCGATCGGGACGTGGTGCGGCGCTTCAAGCGCGAGGCGCTGGCGGCCTCGCGACTTACGAGCGTCAACACGGTGCAGGTCTGGGATTTCGGGCACGCCGACGGGCTGACCTACCTGGTGATGGAGCTGGTGCACGGCGAGGACCTCGGGCGGGTGCTGCGGCGCGAGGGGGCGATGCCGTGGCTGCGCGTCGCCAAGATCGCCGCGCAGGTGTGCAACTCGCTCATCGAGGCGCACGCGCGCGGCATCGTGCACCGCGACCTCAAGCCGGAGAACCTGCTCCTCGTGCGCGCCGACCTCGGCGAGACGCACTTGTTCGTGAAGCGGCTACATCCGAGACCCACCAACTTCCCCGACGCGGCGCTCTTCAGCACTTGGTGCGCGGTCACGACCTCGGGCGC
>JAJXTK010000442.1 GCA_021783935.1 Myxococcales bacterium
ACGCCATGGGCTTCACACGGTACGCCCGGCAGGCGCGAAATGCGCGAAGGCCCCCGCCGCTCGCGCGACGGAGGCCCTCTTCACGAAGACGTGCGAGCGATCAGCCCTTCTTCGCGCTCGTCGCCGGCGCGGCCGCCGAAGCGGCGGGTGCGGCCGAGGACGCGGCCGCCGCCGGCATCGCGCTCGGTGCGCTCGGATCGACGCTGAACTTGCCGTCGGCCGGGAACGGCTGGTCGACCGTCTTGCCGTCCTTGTCGAGGAGCTCGAGCTTGAGCTCGTAGTCCCCCTTCTGGAGGTTCTGGATCGCCTTCGGCGCCCACTTCGTGAACTCGCCCGTCACCGGCGCCGTGAGGTTCGCGCCCGACAGGGTGAACTTCACCTTCTCGCCCTTGTCGAGCGAGGTGCCCCACAGCGAGAAGTCGACGAGCAGGTTCTTCGCCATGTCGCCGTCGTTGGCGCCCTTCGGGCGGCTGTAGATCACGAACGGCCTCTTCAGGTCGACCGTCGCCTTCTTCTGCGCCTTGCCGACCCAGAAGGTCGTCGCGGCGATCGCGCCCTTCATCTTGACCGACTCGTGGTTCGGGCGGCCGGGGAACGCGACGAGCAGGTGCTCGCCCTCCTTGAGGTCGCCGCCGAGCTGCGAGAGCTTCACGCCCTTCTTGAGCTCCTCGGCGTTGACGCGGAAGTAGGGGCCGTTGTCGAGGATCAGGTGGACGTGCTTGCCGTCCTTCAGGTCCCAGTTCTTCACGTCGAGCTTCACGACGAAATCGGCGGCCTTCTTCGCGTCGATCGAAGCGTTCATGTACGGCGCCGCGATCTTGACGACGGGCGCGGGCTTCGGATCCTCGCTCGCCGCGACGTCGGCGACGACCGGCGGGGGCGGCGGGGGCGGGGGCTTCGGCGCCTCGACGCTGGCCGACGGCGGCGGCGTCACGGCCACCACCGAGCTCGAGGCCGGCGGCGTGACGGTGACGGTGGTCGGGTTCTTCGGGGCGGGGGCCTCTTCGCCGCAGGCGAGCAGCGCGAGCGGACCCGCGACGAGCGCGAGGGAGAGGGCGAAGATCGAACGCTTCATCGTGCGTGTACTCCATGCGTGCGCCCGGCAGGGCGCGACCAGTTCGGGAATGCGGGGGCGCGCCCTTTTACTACGAAGCGCCCGGATGTTCGAATTCCGACGACGCGCCCCGGCGAATTCCAGGCTTTCCGCCGCGCGTCGCGGTTCGAAACGCGAAGGGGAGCACGTGCGCGCTCCCCTCGCCGCGTCGAAGAATGCCGTGCGGCGCTACGTCGTGATCTCGACGCGCAGGATCTTCTTGCCGATGAACACGTAGTCGCCGTGCGCGAGCTCTCGCTCGCCCCGAACGCGTACGTAGGTGCCGTTGCGCGAGTTGAGATCGGTGAGCGTGAAGTGCGAGCCCGACGCGTCGACGTCGACCCTGCAGTGGGTCGCGCTCATGTACACGTCGTGCGGGAAGTTCATCTCGCCCCCCTCGCGGCCGATCGCGATGCCCGCGTCGCGCGCGGTCACCACGTTGCCGGGCGCGCCGCCGACGAGCAGCTGCGTGACGCGGAAGGGGCTCGGGCGCTTCGGCGACGACCAGAAATAGGTGCCGTCTTGCTCCGGGTGGTCGGTCGCCTTCGGGGTCGCGTCGACGCGGAAGGTCTGCTCGCCGGCGATGAACATGTCGCCCGGCTGCAGCTCCACCGCGCCGCGCAGGCGGATGTAGACGCCGTTGAGCGACCCCTCGTCGCGCACGACGAGCACCCCCTCGCGGTAGAAGAGGTTCGCGTGCGTCGGCGACACGAAGCGATCGTCGGGGAAGTTGAGGTGCCCCTGGCGGCCGACGATGTGCTCTTGCGCGTTGAGCGCGAACGACAGCCCCTCCATCGACGGGTCGCCCTCGCTGCGGATCATGATCAGCTTCGCGCGGCCGGGGACCTGGAGCGAGCCGTAGAACTCCTCGCGGAGCGTGAGAATGTCCGGCGGGACCGCAGCGCCGCATCGGCCGCAGAACTTGTGGCCGCTGGGGATCGGGGTCGCGCACGAGCGACAGACGTAATTCCTAGCTTGCTCCATCAATTCCTCCTTGGACTTCCCCCCCGCGGCCCCGGCCACAGGAGCGCGCGGTATCTTGCCAGTTGTCTCGTGTCCCCACGACTCCGCCGCGCCGCTCACTGCCGGCATGGAGGCTTGGCTCGCGCCCCGGACCACTTCGACCTTCGGCGCCAGCGGCGTGGAGGCCGGCTTCAGGACGTCCGGCGCAGAAGGGCGCTGCTGAACCAGCCGCTGCGATCGCGGCGGCCCCTCGTCGGGGGCCCGGTCGATGCGCGGGGCCGCGGAGGGAAGCACGACGCGCGGCTGGGCGCGCACGGAGGGGGATGCCGCGGGGGGCTGCGGGGCCGCGCGCACCGACGCGGCGGGCGGCGGGGCGGGCTCGCGCACCGATGGCGGCGGCGCCAGGGTGCCCCCCTTGATCTTCGCGAGCAGGTCGGGCTTGGGCGGCGCCGCGGGGGCCCGCGCTCTGTACAGCGCGAGATCGTGGCCGCACGCCGGGCACCGCGCCGTCCCAATCGGGCTGTACGCATCGCACTGCCCGCAGACGACGCCGAGCTCGAGCTCCATAACCCTCCGCGGCGGAATCGTACGCGCCTTGCGCCGGGAACGATGACCTTATCGAGCCTCGCGCGACAGGGTCAAGGTCGTAGGCGAATTTCCCCGATCGGGCGCGTCAGCCGCCGCCGAAGCGGGCCGCGATGGCGAACATGGCGGGCTCGGCACGGCGCACCCGCGCGGGGCGCACCTCGGGCAAGCGCTGCAGGGCGATGCGCAGCGCCTCGCGCGAGGCGCGGTCGATCGGCGCGAGCGACACGCCGAACGCCCGCCCCACGTCGCCGCGGCGCCGGCCGTCGACCAGGCGCGTGACCACGCCGACGGCGTCGATCCATCGGCCCGTGCGCGGCGGCATCAGCGAGACCACGACCTCGTCGCCGAGCTCGACGTCCGCGTCGGCGGTGACCAGCGCGCCGCCGTCCGAGAGGTCGATCGTGCGCGAGCCGACGAGCTTGAAGTCGCGCTCGCGCACGACCTGGCAGGCGGCGCGCAGGCGGCGGCGGGGGGCGCCGCGCTCCGAATCGAGCATCGCGCGGAAGAGCATGCGGCGATCGTAGCGAGCGTCGGCGGGGCGCGGCCAAGTACGCGGCCGTCCCGAAGGCACGTTCAGATCTTCACCTCCCAGCTCGTGCCCGATGGGCCGTCGTAGATCTCCACGCCGAGCGCGGTGAGCTCGCCTCGGATCGCGTCGGCCTTCGCCCAGTCCTTCGCCGCGCGCGCGTCGGTGCGCGCCTGGACCATCGCCTGGATCTTCTCGCCGTCGAGGCCGAGCACGCGCAGCCTGCGCTCGCGCGAGCGCTCGCGGTAGCGACGGGCGGGCGTGCGCAAGACGCCCAGCACCTCGGCGATCTCTCGCAAGAGGTGCGACCCCTTGCCGATGACGCGCGCGATCGCCGGGCGATCGCCCTTCTTGCGCGCGTGCAGGTCGACCATCTCGTTGACGACCGCGGCGACGCGGTAGAGCGCGGCCACCGTGCGCGCGGCGTTGAGATCGTCGGCGAGGGCGTCGAAGGCCTCCTTGCGGAGCGCGTCGAGCTCCTTGTTCGCCTTGGCGTACTCGCCGCCGAGCTCGCCCGGCGTCGCGGCGACCGTCATCGCGTCGATGCGCGAGAGCGTCGTGTAGAGGTAGTCGACCTTGCGCTCCGCCTCGTCGATCGCGGGGAAGACGACGCGACCTCCGTCGAGCTTCTCGACGTCGAAGCCAACCGGACCGCGGTAGTGGTGCGAGACCAGGAACAGCCGCAGCGCCTCGGGGTCGTTGCGCGCGAGCACGTCGCGCACGGTGACGAAATTGCCGAGCGACTTCGACATCTTCTCGCGGTCGACGTTGACGAAGCCGTTGTGCATCCAGCAGCTGGCGAAATCCCCCTCGCCCGGGTGCGCGGCCTCGCTCTGCGCGATCTCGTTCTCGTGGTGCGGGAAGATGAGATCCATGCCGCCGCCGTGGATGTCCATGCCGTGCCCGAGGTACTCGGCCGACATCGCGGAGCACTCGATGTGCCAGCCGGGGCGCCCTCTGCCCCAGGGCGAGTCCCACCCCCATCCGTCCTTCGCGCACCCCTTCCAGAGGGCGAAATCGAGCGGATCCTCCTTGCGCGCGTCGACCTCGATGCGCGCGCCGGACTCGAGCTCGTCGAGCTTGCGGCCCGAGAGCTTGCCGTAGCCGGCGAAGGCGCGGACGCGGAAGTAGACGTCCTTGCCGTCGTCGGCGTGCTCGCCCTGCACCACGTAGGCGGCCCCCTTCGCGACGAGCGACTCGACCAGCGCGAGGATCTGCGGGATGTGCTGGCTGACGCGCGGCTCGATGCTCGGCGCCTCGCAGCCGAGCGCGGTCATGTCCTCTTGGTAGAGCGCGGCCATGCGCGCCGAGAGCGCCGTCGGCTCCTCGCCGGCCTCCTTGGCGCGCGCGAGGATCTTGTCGTCGACGTCGGTGACGTTGCGGACGCTCTTGACCTCGAGCCCGGCCGAGCGCAGCACGCGCACGAGCAGATCGAACGCGATGGCCGAGCGCGCGTGGCCGACGTGGGCGACGTCGTAGGTGGTGGGGCCGCACCAGTAGACCGTGACCTTGCCCGGCTCGCGGAGCGTGAGCGGGGCGACCGCGCGGCGAAGCGTGTTGTGGAGCGAGAGCGCGGACGGGTCGATCGACGGTGCCATGGCCCTCGGGGCGTACCGTTAAGGCGTCGGCGCCGCCATCGCGCCCGATTCGACGGCGTCCGGCGATAGTGGGTCGCGCGCTAGGCGATCATCCTTACGATGGGCGCGTGGATCTCGGGGCGTTCGAGCGTTGGCTCCGCGAGCGCGACGCGTCGGTCGTCGTCGGCGAGCAGCGGATCGTGCGACGCCTGCTGCGGCGCGATCGCGAGCTGCAGGGCGCCGCGCTCGGCGTGCGCCACGGCCGCTGCGTCGCCGTCGATCGCGCGCAGCTGCTCGCCTCGGCGAGCCCGCAGGAGCTCGGGGTCGACCACGAGCTCCCCGAGCGGCTCATCGTGCTCGCTCGGCCGCCTCGCGGCGCCGAGGGCGACCCGGCCAATGCGCTGGCGCGCGCCCTCTTCCACGCGCGCGTGCACGAGGCGCTCGATCGCTCGCGGCCGTCGCTCGAGTCGATCCGGCGGCGCGTTCACCAGATCGGCGAGACCGAATTCGACGAGATCCGCCGCGTGCTGCGGCAAGACGATCACCTCTCGCCCTCGCGCGACGTGGCCGACGAGGAGCAGGAGCGCGCGCTCTGGGTCGAGCTCGCGGCGCTCTGGCTCGAGCTCGCGCGCTTCGAGCCCGCGCTGCGCGCGACGACCTTCCCGTGCGTGCGCGATCCCGACGCGGTCGACGCGATCGTGGCCGAGGGGCTCGACGTCGACGCGCTCTACGCGGCCTCGTGCCCGCCCGAGCTCGGTGCGATCGCGGCGAGCGAGGCGAGCGCGAGATCGCTGCGAGCGAGCGGCGCGCACACCCCCGCGGCGGAGCGCGTGCTCGCGGAGGCCTCGCGAGCGCAGCGGCGTGACCCGGCGGCGAGCGCGCGCCTGCGCGTGT
>JAJXTK010000443.1 GCA_021783935.1 Myxococcales bacterium
TGGTGTTTCCGTAGCGCTGGATGTTGTTGTACACGCGGTCGTCGGGCAGCCCGAGCACCTGCTTCTGCAGGTACTCGTTGATGCGCAGGTTCGCCTGGTGGCAAATCAGCATCTTCAGGTCGGCGAGGTTCACCTGGTTCGTCGCCAGCGCCTCGAAGACTGCCTCGGCCATCCCCGGCACGGCGTGCTTGAAGACCTGCTTCCCCTTCATCTTCGGGAACTGGCGCGTGGCGCCGTTTTCGAAGGCCTCGGGGCCGCACTGCGGCCGCTCCTTCGACGACGGGTATTCGGTCCACAGGTCCTCGGCGTGGTTGCCGTCGGCGTGGAGGTGCGTGGAGACGATGCCGCTCGGGTCGCCCTCCTCGGCGGGGCCGAGCACCACCGCGCCGGCGCCGTCGCCGAAGATCACCGCGACGTCGCGCCCTCGCGTCGTGAGGTCGAGGCCGGTGGAGTGCACCTCGGCGCCGACGACGAGCACGCGGTCGAACATCCCGGTCTTGATGAACTGGTCGGCGACCGACAGCCCGTAGATGAAGCCGGTGCACTGCTGGCGGATGTCCAGCGAGGCGCTGCCGGGCTTCATCCCGATCTTGCGCTGGAGGAAGACGCCGTTGCCCGGGAAGAGGTGGTCCGCCGAGAGGGTCGCGAAGATCACCAGCTGCACGTCCTGCGGCTCCATCCCCGCCTCGGCGAGCGCGCGGCGCGCGGCCTCGACGCCGAGGTCCGAGGAGCCGATGCCCTTGCCCCACTCCACCCAGTGGCGCTCGCGGATCCCGGTGCGCTCCTCGATCCACTCGTGCGTGGTCTCCATCCACTGCTTGAGGTCGTCGTTGGAGACGACCCGCTCGGGGACGAAACTTCCGGTACCGAGGATGCGCGAGCGACGCATGAGTGCTCCTGAGGCGGTTGACGGGCGAGAGCTTACAGCGGATGGGTGTGAACGAGGACGGCGTTCGAAGATCGAGACTTCGCGGCGTGCGGCGTGGGTCGAAGATGCCGATCTTCAAACACCGTCTTGCCGGGGACTAGACGTCGAGGTTGCGGACGTTGAGCGCGTTCTGCTCGATGAACTCGCGGCGCGGCTCGACGGCCTCGCCCATGAGCATGCTGAAGACCCGCTCCGCCTCGGCGAGGTCGTCGGCGCGCACCTCGAGCAGGCTGCGCCGCTGCGGGTCCATCGTGGTCTCCCACAGCTGCTCGGCGTTCATCTCGCCCAGCCCCTTGTAGCGCGAGATGGTCAGCCCGCCCTTGCGCGCGATGGCGTCCACCTGCGTGGTGAGCTGGTCGATCCGGTCGAGCGTGATCGGCTCGCCGAGCCCGCCGCCCTCGAGGCGGTAGGGCGGCTCGCCGAGCGCGCCCAGCTCGCGCGCCAGCCGCGACAGCTCCTCCCCCTCGGGCGAGTCGAGGAGCGCGAAGTCGATCACCGTCGTCTTGCGCGCGCCGCCCAGCCTCGTCGGGCACACGATCTTCACGCCGCCGTGCTCGACGTCGGGCGCCACCTCGAGCTTCACGTCGGACAGCTGGGGCATGAAGCGCGCGAACCACTCGAGCATCCGCGCGAGGCCCGCACGCAGCGGCTCTCCGTCGGCGAGGAGGTCGCCCTTGCCGAGGCCCGACGCCTTGACCAGCGCGTCGACGATCCGCGCGTCGCACTTCTTGTCCACCTGCGCCAGCACCTTCGAGTAGCGCACGGTGCGCTCGGCGAGCGTGCGCAGCTCGACGCCCTCGACGGTGCGCGACGGCGTCACGAGCCGCAGCTCCTCGGTCGCCGAGGAGATCAGGAAGTCCTCGAGCGCCTGCTCGTTCTTGAGGTACAGCTCGCGCTTGCCCTTCTTCACCTTGAAGAGCGGCGGCTGCGCGATGAACAGGTACTTGTTGGCGATGATCTCGGGGTACTGCCGGTAGAAGAAGGTGAGCAGCAGCGTCCGGATGTGGCTCCCGTCGACGTCCGCGTCGGTCATGATGACGATCTTGTGGTAGCGGAGCTTGGCGAGGTCCTTGTCCTCGCCGACGCCGCACCCGAGCGCGGTGATCAGCGTCGCGATCTCCTGCGACGAGAGCATCTTGTCGAGGCGCGCCTTCTCGACGTTCAGGATCTTGCCCTTGAGCGGGAGGATCGCCTGGTTCTTGCGATCGCGCCCCTGCTTGGCCGAGCCGCCGGCCGAGTCGCCCTCGACGAGGAACAGCTCGGCGTGCTCGGGATCGCGCTCCTGGCAGTCGGCGAGCTTGCCGGGCAACGAGAGCCCGTCGAGGACGCCCTTTCGCTGCACGAGGTCGCGCGCCTTGCGGGCCGCCTCGCGCGCGCGCGCCGCCAGCAGGCACTTCGCGATCACCGCGCGCCCCTCGCGCGGGTGCTCCTCGAGCCAGGTGCCGAGCTTGTCGTTCACCACCTGCGCGACGATGCCCGCCACCTCCGACGAGACGAGCTTGTCCTTGGGCTGGTTCGAGAACTTCGGATCGGGGTGCTTGACCGAGACGATCGCCGCGAGCCCCTCGGCGAGATCGGCGCCGGTGAGCCCCTGCTTGAGGTCCTTTAGCAGGTTGTTCGCCGTCGCGTAGGCGTTGATCGTGCGGGTGAGCGCCGAGCGGAAGCCGGTGAGATGCGCGCCGCCGTCCTTGTTCTTGATGTTGTTGGTGAAGCAGAAAATGTTCTCGGCGTACGAGTCGTTCCACTGGATGGCGACCTCGACGCCGATCTCCCACTCGGGGTGGTCGGGGTGCTTCTCGATGCCCTCGAAGAAGATCGGCTTGTCGTTGATCTTCTCCTTGTTCGCGTTGAGGTCCTCGACGAAGGAGCCGATGCCGCCCTCGCTCTTGAAGTCGGCGCTCTTGCCACCCCGGTCGGGCCGCTCGTCGACGATCGAGATCGACAGGCCGCGGTTGAGGTACGAAAGCTCCCGCAGGCGCTGCGCCAGCGTGTCGTAGGAGAACTCGATGTGGCGGAAGATCTCCGCGTCGGCCTTGAACGTCACCGAGGTGCCCGAGCGATCCGAGGTGCCCATGAGCCGGAACTCGCTCGCCGGGTCGCCGCGGCGGTACTCCTGGCGGTAGAGCTTGCCGTCGCGGCGGATCTCGAGCTTCAGCCACTCGCTGAGCGCGTTGACGACGGAGACGCCGACGCCGTGCAGCCCGCCCGAGACCTTGTAGCTCGCCTTGTCGAACTTCCCGCCGGCGTGCAGCACCGTCATGATCACCTCGGGCGCCGGGCGGTGCTCCGTCGGGTGCATGTCGGTGGGCATGCCGCGGCCGTTGTCCGCGACGGTGACCGAGCTGTCGAAGTGGATCGTGACGTCGATGTGCGAGCAGAAGCCGGCGAGCGCCTCGTCGACGGAGTTGTCGACCACCTCGTAGACCATGTGGTGCAGGCCGGTGCCGTCGTCGGTGTCGCCGATGTACATGCCGGGGCGCTTGCGCACCGCTTCGAGACCCTTGAGGACCTGGATCGACTCGGCGGTGTACTCGGCGCTGCCGGGCGATAGCGTCTCGCCGCGCGAAAACTCATTCATGAAGGGCGCTTTGCTCCTCGGAGGAAGGACGCCGAAGGTCTACCACGGAAAGGTGCATCCGGGAAGGCCAAACACGGCCGCGATGTGGCCTCGTAACACGCATTGATCATTAGCGATTGTCGACGGCGAGGACGGCCCCTGCGGCGACCGTGAAGTCGCGCCGCGGACCGCCGAGGAGCACGTGCTTCGGGTGGGTGGTGGTGATGAAGAGCTGGCTCGCGATCTGGTCGAGGAAGGCGAACAGCTGCTCGCTCTTCTTCGGGTCGAGCTCGCTCGAAACGTCGTCGAGAAGGAGGATCGGCGGCTCGCCGAGCACGGCTTCGAGGTGCTCGATCTCGGAGATCTTGAGCGCGAGGACGAGCGCGCGCAGCTGGCCCTGGGAGCCGTACAGGCGGGCCGGGCGCTCGTCGAGGCGGAGGTCGAGGTCGTCGGTGTGGGGGCCGCAGGACGTGAAGCCGCGCGCGAGGTCGCGGGGGCGCGCCGAGGCGAGCGCGGCGCCGAGCTCGGCGGTGAGGTCGGCGTCGGCACCGACGAGCGCGCTCTCGTAGCCGATCCGCGCGGCGACCGGGCTCGCGGTGATCCGCCGCCACGCCTCGGCGACGCGGGGTGCGAGGGCGGCGACGTAGCGACGGCGGCGGACGACGATCGCCGCGCCCGCGACGGCCAGCTGCTGGTCGTAGACGTCGAGCAGCTCGTCGGTGCGCACGCTCGGCGCGGTGGTGGCGTCGCGAAGCACGGCGTTGCGCGACTTCAGGACGCGCGCGTAGGTCTGCGCCTCCTTGAGCAGCGGCGGCTCGGCGTTCCACACCGCGCGGTCGAGAAAGCGGCGCCGCGCCGACGGTGCGCCACGGGGAAGCTGGAGATCGTCGGCGGCGAAGAGCACGACGTTGAAGCCGCCGAAGTAGTCGGCGGTGGCGCGCACCGCCTTGCCGTCCACGCGCGCCGCCTTGCGCAGCGGCATGCCGGCCACGCCGACCTCGTAGAGCCGCTCGAGGCCGCGCCGCTCGATGCGCGCGCGCGCCCACGCCGCCGCGGCGCCGAAGCGCACCAGCTCCTCGACCCGCGAGGCGCGGAACGAGGTGAGGCTGCCGACGAGGAAGATCGCTTCGAGGAGGTTGGTCTTGCCCTGCCCGTTGTCGCCCGAGAAGACGTTGCAGCGGGGGTGCGGCTCGACGAGGACGGAGGCGAGGTTGCGGAAGTCGGAGAGCTCGACGGCGCGAACGAGCACTACTCAGATGCGCATCGGCATGATCACGCCGAGGTAGTCGCCGCCCTCGACCGGCTTGACCACGCCCGGGTCGAGCTCGTTGCCCAGCTCGAGCACCACCTTCGGCGTGGCGATCTCCGAGAGCACGTCGATGAAGTAGCGCGCGTTGAAGCCCACCGTGAGCGCCGAGCCGTCGTAGTTGGCGTCCAGCTCCTCGCGCCCCTCGCCGAGGTCGGGGTTGTCCGAGGTGATGCGCAGAGTGCCCTTGTCGAGCGAGAACTTCACGCCCCACGTCTTGTCCGACGACATGATCGACACGCGCTTGAGCGCCTCGAGGAACGACTGCCGCTCGAGGCCGACCACCTTGTCGTGCTCCTTCGGGATCACCTGCTCGTAGGGCGGGAACTGCGCCTCGATCAGCTTGACCGAGATCGCGGTGTGCCCGATGCGGAGGAAGGCGTGGCCCTGCTGGAAGCCGAGCTCGATCTCGCCGGCGACGCCCTCGAGGGCCCGCCGGATCTCGAGCAGACCCTTGCGCGGAATGATCACGCCCGGGCTGACCTGCGGGCCGCCGGGCAGCGGGCGCTCGATCTTCGAGAGGCGGTGCCCGTCGGTGGACACCATCCGCGCCACCGTCTGGTCGCCCGAGGTGTTGCACTCGAAGAGGACGCCGTTCAGGTGGTAGCGCGTCTCGTCGCTGGAGATGGAGAAGAAGGTCTTGCCGATGAGGTCGCGGAAGGTGGCGGCGTCGATCTTGGCGTAGTTCACCTCGCGCTGGTTGGGCAGCTTGGGGAAGTCGCGATCGGCCATGCCGACCATGCGGTACTCGACCTTGCCGGCCTTGATCTCGGCGTACTGGTTGTCGCTGCGACGGAGCGCCAGCTCATCGCCCGGGAGCGACTTCACGATCTCGTGCAGG
>JAJXTK010000010.1 GCA_021783935.1 Myxococcales bacterium
TCTTGCGCAAGAAGGCCGCCGCCGAGTCGGACGCGCTCCGCGAGAAGCTCGCGCTCGAGCACGACGCCGAGAAGGAGCGGCTGAAGGCCGAGGCGGCGCGCAAGGCGAAGGAGGAGGAGCGCAAGCTCGTCGAGGAGCAAGCCAAGGTCGACGCGGTGAAGGCGGAGGCGCGCGTGAGCGCGGCCAAGGCCGACGTCGTGGCCGCGAAGGCGGAGGCAGAGGCCACCGTGATCCGCGCCAAGGCGAGGGCCGAGGAGAAGCGCGCGGACGCGCAGGGGGTCACGCCGCTGACGGTGCAGATGCACGGCTACGACGCGCTCGGCAAGCTCGGCGGCAAGGGGACGACGATCCTGATCGGCGACTTCTCGCACCTGCCAGGCTTCCTCTTCCCGAGCTACCTGATGGGTGGCTACGGCGGCGGCGGCGCGGTGGCGGCGACGCCGGCGCCGACGGCGAGCGTCGTTCCCGCGACGACGGCGCCGCTGCCCGCGGAGGCGATGCCGGCCAGCGCGCCGCCGCCGAGGCGCCGCGCCATGACCGCGCCGATCGAGGCGAGCGCGCCGCGGGGATCGCGCGACGCAGCCCCGTTAATCGGCGGGTCGGCGACGTTGGATTGAAGCCGGCGGCGCTGCGCTACGGCCCCTGCCGTTCGAGCTCGAAGTAGTCCACGCCGAGGTGCGTCTTGGTGCCGGCCGGCGCGTTCCCGTTCGACACGAGCCGCACCTCGAAGACGTGCTGCCCCGCGCTCAGCGCCCGCGCGCTCGAGGCGCTCCAGTCGAAGAAGCCCGCGCGCCCGCGCGCGTCGATCGGCGGGTCGACCGCGTTGCCGTCGACGTAGAGCGCGAAGAGCGCGGGCGAGCCCGCGCGAAAGCGCCCTCGGATCGCGTAGGCGCCGCTCGTGGGCACGTACTGACGCGCCGAGAGGCTCCCGCCCTCGCGCTCGCACTGCAGGTCCATCAGCCCGCCGTTGCTGGCGCCGTAGTCGCCGACGAGCTTGCCGTAGCAGCCGTCGCGGTGGAGCGGCGGGTACTTCGCCTCCCACTCCTCGTGCAGGAAGCCCGGCCGCGGCGTCTGGGGCAGCTCCTGCAACAGGTTGCCCCCGCAGTCGACGCGCACCTGCCGTCGATCGGGGTAGAGCGCCGTCAGCTGCGCGTCGTGCGCGGCGCCGAAGTCGCGCGCCACGATGCGATCGCCGCGCTCGATCCGCGGGTCGTTCGCGATCGACGCCCAGCCGTAGTGAACGTCGGCCCGATCGAAGTCGTCGCCGCCGCAGCGGGCGACGAACACCACCGCGTGGTGGATCTTCTCCGCGTCGAGGCGGTCGGCGATGGTCGAGGTGCCCATCATCTTGGCGAGCCCCGCCACGCGCTCCGGGAGGTCGATCGCGATCTCGTCGTTGACGACGAACAGCAGCACCGCGAGCCCGAGCGAAGGGAGCGCGCGCGCCGCGAGCTCGCCGAGGCGGGGCCAGAGGCGCGCGGCGTCCGCCTGCTCTGCGAGCTCGGTCAGCGGCGCCGTCGCCGAGGCCGCGATCGTCACCGAGAGCGCCCCCATCGCGTCGCCGTAGAGCCGCGCGCCGTACTGGTTCGCGTGGTAGTAGAAGCCGAAATACAGGGCGAACGGCCCGATCGTGGCCAGCAGCGCGATCGCGTCCTTGAGCGTGAGCCGGCGCACGAAGAACGCCGGCAGCACGAGGAACGGCCAGGGCGTCCCCCACGCGTCGTCGCGCAGCACGCTGAAGCGCGTGAAGGTCACGTCGACGGCGCGGCGGAGCGTGTAGGGGCCCGGCTGCACCTCCCAGCGGTGCTCGCGCGGGCAGCCGATGCCGTCGCCGAAGCCGACGCGGTGGCAGCTCTTCACCGGCTCGGTGAGATCGAAGTAGCGGTCCTGCGGGAGCACCAGCGGGTTGCCGGTGGCGATCGCGTCCCAGAGCAGCTGCGCCGACACGCCGACCAGCGCGCACCCCGCGAAGACGGCGAGCGGCAGCAGCGCCTCGCGACGCACGGCGACGCTCCGAAATGAGGCGAATTCGAGCGAGCCGGCGGCCGCGGCGAGCAAGACCGCGGGGCCGACGGCGGCGGCGGCGGGCAGGCGCGCGAAGAAGAGCCAGCCGGCCGCGAGCCCGCCGATCGCGGCTGGGACCCACGCGCGTCGCCGCTCGGTGCCCGCGCGCTTGGAGGTCTCGAGCGCGAGCATCAGCTGCTCGACGCTCAGGCACGCGAGCGCCGCCGCGAAGGCGTGCGCGAAGAAGGTCGAGCCGATCACCTCGACGAACCCGCTCGCGACCACGAGCGCGGCCGCGAGCAGCGAGGTGACGCGCCCGTAGAGCCGCTCGGCGAGGCGCGAGGCGCTCACGACCAGCAGGGCGACCGCGGCGCTCGGCCCCCACGACGTCGCGCCGATCACGCGGAAGATCGCCAAGAACGCCGGAAATCCAGGCTGAAAGAGCGGATAGGCGTGCCCGTCGTCGATCATGAAGCGCGCGACGAAGAACTCGCCGAGCGGGGGCGACCTCGGCAGCGGCGTGCCGATCGAGAACCTGCGGGCGAGCAGGTCGTAGGCGATCTCGTCTTGGATGCGCGGCACCCCGCCGAGCCCGTGCTCGAGGATGTGGTGCGCGAAGAGGAGCGCGCCGACGAAGAGCGCGAAGTCGAGCAGCAGCCGCGGCGCCCTGCGCGAGGCCCGCTCGATGCGCGGCCCGAAGAGCAAGAGCGCGAGGGCCGCGATCGCGATCGCCACGATCGCCGGCGCCATCGCGAGCGCGAACGGCCGGCCGAGGAGCTCCCCTTGGTTCGGCGGGCGCTTGTAGAAGCACGCCCCGACGACGCCGAGCGAGGCGGCGAGGCCGAGCGCGGAGGCGACGAAGGCGCGCGCCGAGGCCAGGTGACGGTCGGCGTGGCGGACGGTCATCGCGCGCCATTGTCCACGCAAATGCGCCCTCTGCGGTGTAGAAGTTCGCGGCGTGCGTCGCGCGCGCGACTTCCCCCGCGCCGGCCGTCGCGCTTGCATGCGTGCCCATGTCGCTCTTCGATCGCGTCACCTTCCGCGGCGGCAGGGCCGCGAAGAACCGAGTCGCCCTCGCGCCCTTGACCAACCAGCAGAGCCACGCCGACGGCTCGCTCTCCGACGACGAGCTGAGGTGGCTCGACCTGCGCGCCGAGGGGGGCTTCGGCGTCGTCGAGACCTGCGCCGCCCACGTCGCGCTCGACGGCCAGGGGTGGCCCGGCGAGCTCGGCGTCTACGACGATCGCCTGCTGCCCGGGCTCTCGCGGCTCGCGAGCGGCCTGTCGGCGCGCGGCGCGCTCTCGCTGGTGCAGCTCTTCCACGGCGGCGCGCGGGCGCCGTCGAGCCTCGTCGGCCAGCAGCCCTGGAGCGCGAGCGCGTTCGACGTGAGCGACCCCGCCGGCGGCTTCGAGGCGCCGCGCGCGGCGAGCGAGGGGGACATCCTCGGCGTGATCGAGCGCTTTTGCGACGGCGCGCGCCGCTGTCGCGAGGCCGGTTTCGACGGTGTCGAGCTGCACGGGGCGCACGGCTACCTGCTCTGCCAGTTCCTCTCGCGCACCATGAACCTGCGCACCGATCGCTGGGGCGGCTCGATCGAGGGGCGCGCGAGGCTGGTGCGCGAGGTCGTGCGCGCGGTGCGCGCCGCGTGCCCGCCCCCGTTCCTGGTCGGCGTGCGCCTGTCGCCCGAGGACTTCGGCGCCGTCACGGGGCTCGACCTCGACGAGTCGCTGCAGGTCGCGCGCTGGCTCGCCGACGACGGCGTCGACTTCCTGCACCTGTCGCTGTGGCAGGCCGAGAAGAACACCAAGAAGCGCCCCGAGGCGCACGCGCTCCCGCTCTTTCGCGAGGCGGTCGGCCCCGAGGTGCGGCTGTTCGCCGCCGGCAACGTGTGGACGCGCGCCGACGCCGAGGCGGTGATCGCGCGCGGCGCCGACGTCGTCGCGCTCGGCAAGGCCGCCATCGCGAACCCCGACTGGCCTCGACGCGCCGAGGATCCGAGCTGGTCGCCGCGAAGGCCGCCGCTCAGCGTCGAGGAGCTCCGCGCGCGCGGGCTGAGCGACACGTTCGCGAGCTACATGCGGCGGTGGAAGGGGTTCGTCGCCGACCCGTGACGGGGCCGTCGCCGGCGTCGGCTCAGCTCGCGCCGAAGAGGATCTCGTAGGGGCGATCGATGGCCGCACCGACCGCGTCGATCGCGAAGGTGCGCACGAAGCGCTGCGTCTCGCGGCCGCCGAAGTAGAGCACGACCGTCGGGAACGACAGCACGCCGAGCTGCGCCAACAGCTCGGGCGCGTCGTTGCGCGAGACGACCACCATGCGCAGCGCCGGGAACTGCTCGGCGAGCAGCGCCGCGAGCTTCGGCTCGACCGCCTCGGCCACCTGGCAGAAGTCCTCGGTGAAGAGCACGACGAGGCCATCGAGCGCGTCGACGAGCGCGTCGAGCTCCTCGCGCGTGCGCGGCGCGGCGGGTGCGGGGTCGGTCACGAAGCGGTTGGAGCCGAGCGCGCGGCGGATGGGTTCTCGCCCGAACGGCTCGCCCTGGCACTCGTCACTCCGCCGCCGACTCGCTCGCCCGCTGCCCCAGCACGGCGTGCTTGCGCCCGTAGCCGAAGTAGATCGCCATCCCGATGCCGAGCCACACCAGGAGCCGAATCCAGGTGTCGAGCGGCAGGCCGGCCATCAGGTACAGGCAGAAGACGATGCCGAGGATCGGCACCAGCGGCACCCCCGGCGTGCGGAAGGGGCGCGGCAGGTCGGGGGCGCGGCGGCGGAGCACCAGCACGCCCGCGCACACGATCACGAACGCCGACAGCGTGCCGATCGACACCAGCTCGCCGAGCAGACCGATCGGCGCGAGCGCGGCCACCAGCGCGACGACGACGCCCGTCACGATCGTGGTCTTGTACGGCGTGCGAAAGCGCGGGTGCAGCTTCGCGAAGACGGGCGGCAAGAGGCCGTCCTTCGACATCGAGAAGAAGATGCGCGGCTGCCCCATCAGGAGCACGAGCACCACCGAGGTGAGGCCGAGGATCGCCCCGAGCTTCACGACCTTCGCGAGCCACGGGATGTTCATCGCGTCGATGGCGACCGCGATCGGATCGGGCACGCCGAGCGAGCGATACGGCACCACGCCCGTGAGCACGAGCGCGACCAAGATGTAGAGGATCGTGCACAGGACGAGCGAGCCGAGGATGCCGATGGGCATGTCGCGCTGGGGGTTCTTGGCCTCCTGCGCGGCGGTCGAGACGGCGTCGAAGCCGATGTACGCGAAGAAGATCACCCCCGCGCCGCGCGCGACGCCCGACGGGCCGAAATGGCCGAATGCGCCGGTGTTCGGCGGGATGAAGGGGTGCCAATTCGCCGTCTTCACGTGGCCGAAGCCGACGCCGATGACGGCGAGGATGATCGCGACCTTCAAGAGCACGATGAGCGCGTTGACCGACGCCGACTCCTGGATGCCGACCACCAGCAGCGCCGTCACCAGGAAGACGACGATCGTCGCCGGCACGTTCGCGATCGCGCTCGCGTGCTGGAGCGTCGCGACGTCGACGTGGAGCCTCGCGAGCTCGGGGGCGACGATCTGCAGCGCGTGCCAGCCGGCGGGGGCCTTCATGCCGGCCTTCGAGAGCGCCTCGGGGGTGAGGAAGACGTACTCGGTGCCTGGCGCGGCGATCACCTGCGGCGGCAGGTTCACGCCGAAGCCGCGCAGGAAGCTCGCCACGTAGCCCGACCAGCCGACCGCGACGGTCGCCGCGCCCATCGCGTACTCGAGCACCAGATCCCAGCCGATGAACCACGCGAAGAACTCGCCGAGCGTCGCGTACGAGTAGGTGTACGCGCTGCCGGCGATGGGGATCATCGCCGCGAACTCGGCGTAGCAGAGCCCCGCGAAGCCGCAGGCGGCCGCCGCGAGCACGAACGAGAGCACGATGGCCGGCCCCGCGTAGCTCGCCGCCGCCTGCCCGGTGAGCACGAAGATGCCGGCGCCGATGATGCCGCCGACGCCGATCGCCGTGAGGCTCACCGGCCCGAGCGTGCGGTGCATCCCGTGGTCGCCGTGCGCCTCGCGCTGCAGGGACTCGATCGACTTGCTGCGGAACAGATCGCTCATCACGCCCCTCGGCTCGCGCTCCGCGGCTCGGAGCGGCGGGCCATCCTACGTGAAACCACGCGACGGCACCGAGCGAACCTCCCCCACGAGCCCCTGCACGAGGCAGCGGGGGGCCGAGGGGCGTGACGGCTCAGAAGGGGCGCAGCTGCTCGCGGCTCGTGAACAGCATGCGCCGGCTGAGCGTCGCGGCGACCCACCCGGCGACGGCGGCGACCGCGACCAGCTGGAAGAGCACGACGAGCTGGTAGCGCACCGCGCTCTTCGGATCGATGCCGCTCACGATCTGCCCCGTCATCATGCCGGGCAGCGCGACGAGGCCGACCGTGAAGAGCCCGTTGAGCGTCGGCGTCATCGCGGCGCGCAGCGCGGCGCGCTCTTGGGCGTGCAGCGCCTGCTCGGGGGAGGCGCCGAGGGCGAGCAGCTGCTCGATGCGCGGCGCCTCGGCGCGCGCGCTCGCGAAGATGCGCTCGAGGGTGAGCGCCACGACGTTCATCGCGTTGGAGAGCATCATGCCCGCGATCGGGATCACGTAGCGCCCGGAGTACCAAGGGGTCGGCGTGATCACCAGCGCGAAGACGGGCACCAGCGAGACGACGCCGCCGGCGGTGATCGCGGCGAGCGCGGGCCAGAAGAGCGCGCGGCGATCGGGGGCGTGCTCGACGCGGCGCGCGGCCGTCCACGCGGCGACGAGCGTCATGACCGACAGGGCGAGGGCGAGCGAGAGCACGTGCTCGTAGGCGAACAAGAGCCGCAGCGCGTAGCCGACGGCGAGCAGCTGCACGGCGCCGCGCACCGCGGCCCACGCGATCGACCCCTCGAGATCGAGCCGCGCGCGCCGCGAGACGAGCGCGGCGATCGCGACCAAGAGCGCGACCAGCGCGAGGCGCGTGAGCGGGACCTCGACGTAGCTCACCCCTCGCCCTCCCGAAGCCGCCCTGCGTGCATCGTGCGCCGCCGCGCGCCGAGCGCGGCCGCGTGCGTCGGCTCGTGCGTCACCACCACGAGGCCCAGCCCCTCGCGCGCGAGCGCGCGCACCCGCTCGAGGATCCGCTCGGCCGCGCGGGTGTCGAGCGCCGCCGTCGGCTCGTCGAGCAGCAGGAATTCAGGCTCGTTCGCCAGCGCGCGCGCGAGCGCCACCCGCTGCCGCTCGCCGCCCGACAGCTCGCTCGCGGGCCTCGCGGCGAACGCGCCGTCGAGCCCGACCAGCGCGAGGCACTGCTCGACGCGCGTCGGCGTGGGCTGCGCGCCGCGCAGGCGCGGGCCGGCCGCGACGTTGTCGGCGACCGTCCCCTCGAGCATCGGCGCCTGCTGCGGCACGTAGGCGACGCGCCTGCGGAAGGTGCGCGGCGCGATCGCGTGCGCCGCGACCCCTTCGAGGTAGACCTCCCCCGCCGTCGGCTCGAGGAGCGTCGCGAGCACGCGCAAGAGCGTCGATTTGCCGCACCCCGACGGCCCCTCGATGCACGCGATCGCCCCCGCCTCGATCGCGAAGTCGACGCCGTCGAGCACGTTGCGCCCCTCGCGCGCGAGCCCGAGGCCACGCGCCGAAAGGCTCCTCACGCCGCGCGCGTCCTCGCTCTCGCCCATCGCTGGGCGAGACGTTAGCCGATGCAGCCGCGTCGCGCCGCTGCCGTCGAGCGCCTCTGTCATCCGTGGTATCGAGCCGACATGCTCGATCTCCGCTTCGTCGTCGACAACCTCGACGAGGTCCGCAAGGCCCTCGGCCGTCGCGGCCCGCAGCACACCGTCCTGCTCGATCAGGTCGCCGACCTGCGCGGCCGTCGCTCGTCCGGCATCCAGGCGCGAGACGCCAAGATCCAGGCGCAGAAGGGCGCGAACGAGGCCATGGCCAAGGCGCCGAAGAGCACCCCCGAGTTCGCGCAGAAGCGCGACGAGCTCAAGGTGCTCTCGGCGGAGATCAAGCGGCTCGAGGGGGACGTCGCGGCGATCGAGGCGCAGATCGAGGAGATCCTCCTCGGCCTGCCGAATCTCCCCGATCCGACGACGCCCGACGGCAAGGGGGAGCAGGACAATCAGGTCTTGCGCGTCTGGGGCGAGCGGCCCACCGCCGTCGGCGACAAGCCGCGCGACCACGTCGACCTCGGCACCGCGCTCGGCATCATCGACTTCGAGCGCGCTGGGCGCATGAGCGGCGCCCGCTTCGGCGTGCTGGTCGGCGACGGCGCGCGCCTCGAGCGGGCCCTCACGCAGTTCATGCTCGACCTGCACACGCGCGAGCACGGCTACGTCGAGGTCGAGCCGCCGGTGCTCGTGAAGGGGGAGTCGCTCAGGAACACCGGGCAGCTGCCGAAGTTCGAAGCCGACCTCTTCAAGACCGAGAAGCAGGGGGCCGATCGCGCCTACGACCTGTACCTGAGCCCGACGAGCGAGGTGCAGCTCGTGAACATGCACGCCGGCGAGATCCTCGACGAGGCGCAGCTGCCCATTCGGTACACCGCGCGCACCGAGTGCTTCCGCAGCGAGGCGGGCTCCTACGGAAAGGACACGCGCGGCCTCATCCGCAATCACCAGTTCGGCAAGGTGGAGCTCGTGCAGCTCGTCGCCCCCGAGGAGAGCGAGCGCGCGCACGAGGCGCTCACCGGCCACGCCGAGCGCGTGCTGCAGAAGCTCGGCCTGCACCACCGCGTCGTGGCGCTCTGCACCGCCGATCTCGGCTTCGGCGCGCGCAAGACCTACGACCTCGAGGTCTGGCTGCCGGGCCAGAGCGCCTACCGCGAGATCTCGAGCTGCTCGAACATGGGGGACTTCCAGGCGCGCCGCGCGCAGATCCGCTACCGCAAGGCCCCCGCGCAGGGCGGGGCGAAGGAGAAGCCTCGGCTCCTGCACACGCTCAACGGCAGCGGCCTCGCCGTCGGCCGGACGCTGGTCGCCGTCCTCGAGCAAGGGCAGCGCCCCGACGGCAGCGTCGTGATCCCCGAGGCGCTGCGCCCCTACTTCGGCAAGGACGTCATCGCCAAGAGGTGAGTCGGCACGGCGTTCCCATGACGCTCTCCTCGCGGTTCATCGCAGGAGGGTGGTCATGTTCCGAAGAGCCCTGAGCATCGGGTCGATCGCGGCGATCGGCGCGGGCTTCGCCGCCGGCGCCGCGTTCGCGTACTTCTTCGACCCACAGAGCGGCGCGAAGCGACGCGGGCGTTTGCGTGACGAAGCTGCACACCTGCGCCGGCTGGTGACCAACGAGATACAAGGCCGCGAGCACGACCTGCTCAACCGCGGTCGCGGGGTGGTGGCTCGGGTCGAGTCGATGATGCGCAGCCGTGCGGCGGTCGACGACGACGTCGTCATCGAGAGAATCCGCGCCAAGCTCGGCCGCGTCAGCTCGCACCCGCACGACATCGAGGTGCACAGCCACGGCGACGGCAGGTTCGAGATCTTCGGCGCCGTGCTCGGCCGCGAGCACGCCGAGGTGCGCGAGGCCGTCGCGCACGTGCAGGGGGTCAAGCTCCTCGAGGACAAGCTCCTCGATCGCTCGAGCGATCTGGACGTGATCGCGTTCCGCGGCGCCTCGCCGCCCGACGTGGTCGCACACGTGCACGGCCCGTCCTGACGGGCTCGATACGTCGCCTCGGCGTGACGGCGTTAGTCTTCGGGCATGACCCGGACGCTCGCCCCGCTCGCGCTCGTCGCCGCCGCGTTGCTCGCCGCCTCGTGCAGCTCGCACGCGACCCCCGCGCCGGCGGTGACCTACCCCGACAAGGACCGCGCCGCGGCGGCCCAGGCGCTGCTCAGCGGGCCCGATTGGTATCGGCACGCCGTCTTCTACGAGGTCGACGTCCGATCCTTCCAAGACTCGAACGGCGACGGCATCGGCGACCTCAAGGGGCTCACCTCGCGCCTCGACGAGCTCAAGTCGCTCGGCATCGACGCCCTGTGGCTGATGCCGATCATGCCGACGCCGTTCGTCGACTCGGGCTACGACGTCGCCGACTACGAGGACGTGAGCCCCGACTACGGCGCGCTCGGCGACCTCGACGCGCTGCTCGCCGCCGCTCACCCGCGCGGCATGCGCGTCATGCCCGATCTGGCGCTCACCCCCCCACCCGATCAGCACGCCTGGTTCCGGCACCCGCGCCCGCCCACGACGAGCGCGCACGCCGACTGGTACATCTGGTCCGACACGCCGAGCGACCCGAACATCGGCTGCGGCACCTTCTCGGCGCAGTTCGGATCGAGCGCGTGGCAGCTCGATGCGACGCGCAATCAGTACTACTTCCACCGCTTCTACGCGGGGCAGCCGGACCTCAACTACAGAAACCCCGCCGTGGTGAAGGCCACCCTCGACGTCGCGCGCTTCTGGCTCGATCGCGGCGTCGACGGCTTTCGGTGCGACGTGATCGGCCTGCTCGTCGAGTCGGCCACCGGCTGCGACATGATCCCCGAGACGCAGGACTACATCCGCCAGCTGCGCGCCGTGCTCGACTCGTACCCGAACCGCGCGATGGTCGCCGAGAGCACCAACTACTCGAGCGCTGCGGCCTATTTCGGCAATGGCAAGGACATGTTCCACATGGCCTTCAATTTCGACTACGGCTACTTCTGGAGCATGCCCTTCTCGGGCACGCTCGCGAGCGCCGTCGAGAAGCCGTTCCTCGACTCGCAGAAGCTGAATCCGCAAGGGGCCCAGGACGCGCTCGTCATCGGCTCGCACGACGTCGGCCGCGCCTACGACGCCGCGCGGGGGATCCAGTCGCGCTGGGAGCGCGCGGCGTTCGTGCAGATGACGATGCCAGGCACGCCGTACGTGTACTACGGCGAGGAGCTCGCCTTGCAGTCGGGGAGCACCGCGGTCGTCGACACGCGCGACTACGCGCGCACGCCGATGGTCTGGGCGAAGGCCGACCCGAACCACGGCTTCACCACCGGCAGCAAGCCGTGGATCCCGTTCGGCGCGAACGCCGATCAGACGAGCCTCGAGGGGGAGAAGGGGGATCCGAGCAGCACCTACTCGTACTACGAGCAGCTGCTCGCGATCCGCCGCGGCCGCGAGGCGTTCGGCACCGGCTCGCTTCAGGTGCTCACCGTCGACGATCCGTCGATCGCGCTCTGGGTGCGCGCCTCGTCCGACGAGACGTACGTCATGGCGATGAGCATGGACGAGGAGGACGCGCACAGCGGCACGGCGCAGGGCGCGAACCTCCCCGGCGACGCCGAGCTCTTGTTCGGCAGCGCGACGCTCACGCGCTCCGGGGCCGACGCGCACGTCAGCGTCCCCGCCGCCGGCTACGCGATCTTCCGCGTGCGCTAGCAGGCCGTGGTCGATCGCGCGGGAAATCGTGGCATGAAACCGGCGAGGGTCGGCCGGTCTCCGAGAGCCTCCACAGCCTGCTAGCTACTCCCCCGTCGCGAGCAGCCTCGTGACCCGCCCCGGCTCGACCCGCAGCACGATCACGGTCTCGCGCTCGAGCACCACGGCGCCCGGCGCGGCCCCCTTCGGCTTTCGTACGTAGCGGCGCTGGGCGTACTGCACCTCGACGACCTTCTCGGCGCGCGCATCGGAGAAGTGCACCGCGAGGTGGGCTGCGTCGACGAGCAGCTCGCTCGGGCACGCCTCGCCCTTGTCGAGCGGCACTACCACGTGCGCGCCGTGGACGTTCTTCGCGTGCAGCCAGAGGTCGCCGGGCTTTGCGACCTTGGTGGTGAGCGAGTCGTTGTCGATCGCCGATCGACCGACCAGCACGCGCCGCGTGCCCGAAAGATAAACAGCATATGGAAGCCGCGGCTCCGCCCCGCGCCGCCTCGGCACGACGCGCACGCGCGCCCCCGAGGCCCCCGCCCCCTCGGCGCGCGCCCGGACGATCCCGAGGGCCCGCGCGTCGATCGCCGCTGCGGCCTCGCGCTCGAGCGCCCCGAGCGCGTGCGCCGCCCGCGCCGCCTCGTCCCTGCGCGCCTGGGCGATCGCGCGCCCCCCCGCGAGCCGCTTGCTCTTGTGGAACAGCGCCTGCGCCTGCTCCTTGGCCCCCTTGGCCGGGTCGAGCGGCACGCGCAGCTCGACGCGCTCGCCGCTCGACCAGTCCTCCAGCGTCGCCTCGCGCGCCCCGCGCGGGATCGCGTGCGCGCTCGCCAGCAGCAAGGTCCCGAGCCGCGCGTGCTCGGAGGCCCCCTCGATCTTCGCGAGGTCCTCGTCGATGGCCTCGCGCCGCCGCTCGAGTCTCTTGCGCGCGCGCGCGATCGCCGCGGCGAGCTCGCGCCTCTCTTGCTCGAAGCCCGCGCGCTCGATCCGGTCGACCAGCGCCGCCGCCGCCTCGGCGAGCGCCTCGCCGTCCCCCTCGGTCGCGACCGCCCCGTCGGCCATCGCCGCCGGCGCGCCCGGCAAGACCGCGAGCCGAACCCCCTCGCGCGTCGCGATGAGCACGCGCGCCTCGCCCCCGCGCACGGCGCGAAGCCGCATCGAGGCGTCCGGCGTTCGCGCGACCTCCAGCACGCGCGCTCCTTCGAGCTCCTTGCGAAGCCTCATCAGCTCCGCGTCGGCCCCCTTGCCCGCGCCCGCTCTTGCCGGCAGCGCCGCGACCTCGCCGATCGCCACCCCCTCGCGCACGCCGATCACCGCGACCAAGACGCTTCGCCCGGGCGTCCTCGTGTGGAGCACGAAGTGGCCCGGGCGGTGCGCGGTGACCTTCTGGATCGAGGCGCCGAAGAAGAGGGGCGTCATGCGCGAACGACCGCGCTCGGCGAGCGCCCCTCGGCGATCAGTTCGGCGAGCACATCGTGCTGCCGCTCTCGGCCGCGACGATGTTGCCGTTCGCGTCGCGCCGGCAGAGCGGCAAGCACGCGTTCGGCATGTTGAGATCCAGCATCCCGTTGCCGTTCTTGTCCTCGCCCGGCTGGAGGATGCCGTCGTGGTTGGCGTCCTCGTTGACGGGGTGGTTCACCAGCACCCCCTTCTCGCCGGTGATGCCGTTGTGGTTCAGGTCCTGCCCCGGCTTCTCGTCGACGGTGCTCATGCAGCGCGCCGAGGGGTCGATGCGGACGATCAGCGGCTGGGTGTTCCTCCCCTTGGTGCCGTGCGGCGCGCCGTCGAGGAAGAGCTGCTGCGAGACGAGCAGCGGCCGCCCCGAGGTGCCGTTCGTGAGGTTGGCGCCGGTCGGCGCGGCGTACGGGTAGGCGAACCCCGGCGCGCTCGGCGAGCCGTAGGCGCACGCCTCGAAGGTCTGGCCGTCGTTCCAGGTGCCGTCGATCAGCTTCGCGAGGCCGAAGGTGCAGTCGCCGGTGTTGTTCGGGACGCTCCACGCCTGACCCGCCGGGTAGACGACGTTCACCGTGTAGTAGCCGGGGGGCATGCAGCCGAACTGCACGTCGGCGACCTTCGAGGCCTGGAATTTCTTGATGTTCGCGACGCTGACGATCTGCGTGCCCAGCGACGCCGGGTTGAAGTCGGTCTCGAACGGCGCGACCAAGACCCCCGGCGGGTTCGCGTTCGCCGCGTTCGGGCGCACGCAGAGCGTCGCGGGGCGCACCAGCGTCGTGAAGTTGCCGAGCAGCTCGACCCCCGTCGACGACTCGAGCGCCTGGCTCGGATCGGGGTCGCACTCGACGATGGTTCCGGTGGAGTCGGTCACCGGCTTGGTGAGGCCGCCACACGGCAGGGACCCCTCCGAGGTGGCCTTCATGGTCCCATTGCCGTTCTTGTCGTTGCGGAGCGTGATCCCCTGGATGATCACCACCGGATCGCTCTGCGGCGTCGGCGGATCGACCGGCACCCCGGTCGGCCCCTCCTGCAGCTTGGCGAAGACGACCAGCGGGTACAGATCCGCGACCAAGCCCTGCAATTGCAGGCTGTCGTTGTCGTGGAGGATCGCCGGGACGAGCTGGCCGGTGTCGGGGTCGGTCTCGTAGACGCGCGTCAGGTTGAAGCGCTGCGACGGATCGCTCTTGGTCTTGGTGACGTCGGTCGCCCCGAGGTCGATCGGGAACGGCTCGAGCCCGTAGAAGGGGGTGCCCCCGGCGACGAGCGGATCCTTGATGCGCGCGCTGCGCGCGATGCCGAGGTCGTCGCCCGCGACGATGTTCGCGGCCTTCGCGCTCAGGAGCGTCCCCGGGTTGGGGAAGCCGTAGTGCAGGTGCACCTGCGGCAGGCTCGCCTGCGCGTACTGGAACGCGTCGCACGACGGATCCGGGTTCAGGACGCACGACAGGTTCTGGTTGCCGGTGATGTTCAGATCCTGCGGGAAGCGCGGGACGAAGGTGTCGTCCTGCGCCGTGTCGGCCTGCGGCCAGGCGACCTGCGTCTCGCCCTTCTGCGGCGCCTTCTCGTTGATGAACCCGCGCGACCCCTTGGGGTCGATCCAGAAGTACGGGCGGCTCGTGAGGAACGGCTGGCCGACGAGCACCGAGACGTTGCTCGTGACGAACCCTGCGTCGGGGATCATCAGCCCGTTCGGGTGGTGCAGAAGGTCGGTCGTCGGCAGCCCGACGATGATCTCCTGCAGCTTGCCGGTGGTCGGATCGGAGAGCGCCGCGCCGCCGACGTCCCCCGCGATCGGCAGGTTCGCGAAGTCGAAGAGCGGGTTGAACGAGCCGTGCTCGCTGTAGAACGCGCGGACTTGGTAGCGCTCCGCGACGAGCTCCGAGAGCGTGAAGGGGGCCGTCGCGGTGACCAGCGAGCTCGCCGTGCCGCACACCGACTGGTGCTTCGCGTCGCTCGAGGAGCCCGGCCCGGTCGCCGGGATGACGGCGTTCGGGAAGAGCTTGTCGCCGGGGACCGTCGCGATGTTGAGCGCGGTGGTCGCGAGGCCGTCGGGAGGCGGCGGGTTCGAGAACTGGAACAGCAGGACGATCATCACCCCTTCGACGTGCCCGTCCTTCACGCACGGTGACGGGCCGTAGTAGGTGACGTTCCCCTGGATGATCCCCATCGGGGCGGGGATCTCGGGGTTGCCGTTCTTGGAGTCGACCGGCAGGTTGATGTCGCACCCCGCGACGGAGGCTGTCGCGAGGGTCGCGAGGGCGAGCGCAGAGACCGAGTGGGCGAAGACGCGCTTCACGGATCGCCTCCTTAGTACCGATACGTCGCCATGGCCCAGACCTTGCGGCCAATCAGCTGGCCGAAGGGCTGGTCACGGTGAATGGTGTTGAGCAAGTTGGAGCCTGCGATCGCGACCTCGAGGGGCTCCTTCTCGAAGCGATAACCGATTCGGCCCTGCAAGAGCGGGTACGAGTCCAGGTAGAACTGCTGGTAGGGGACCTCGCGCGTCACGAAGTCGATCATCTGCTCGGCCCAGATCTGGCGGCTCTCCCAGTAGAGGTCGAGCGAGCCGTCGATGCGCCACTTGGTACGCACCTGGGCGCCGGCGGTGACCTTGTGCTGGCTCGTGCGCTGATCGTTGATGGTTCCGACGCAGCCGTCGGGCACCGTCTTGGTCATGTAGTTGAGCGCGTACGACGCGTAGAGGTCGAGGCCTTGCATCGGGAAGGTGCGGAACGTCGCCTCGCCGCCGTACACGTTGAAGATCTGGCAGTCGTTGGTCCAGCCGCCGTACTGTGCGATGTAGCGCCCGGTGCCCTCGTCGTAGCCGCCGATGCCGTTGGCCCCGAAGGTCGGCGAGAACGGGCGGTTCGGCGAGAGCACGATGAGATCGGTCACGCGGTTGTAATAGGCCGCGAGCTCGAAGGAGTAGAAGTCGCTCTGCTGGTTGAGGTAGCCGATCTCGGCGCTCAGGATCTTCTCGGGCTGCGTCCTGTAGGCCGGGTCGTCGGGGCGCGCGGCGTTGACCGCGACCTCGGCGCCGGTGAGCGGCGTGGTGAGCGGGAAGGCGAGGTACGACTCGAGGTACGACGGCTCGCGGAACGCGGAGCTCACGGTCAGGCGGAACGAGTCGCCGGCGGTGCGCTTGTAGATGAGCGAGCCGCGGGGCGAGGGGATGATCTTGTTGAGGTAGGGGACGTAGTCGCCGCGCAGCGAGGCGACCGCGATGAACTTGTCGCCGATGCGGATGCTGTCCTGGCCGTAGAGCGAGTAGTGGTTCTCGTCGATGTACGGGTCGGCGAGGTAGTTCCACTCGATCGTCTTGAGGCGGTAGCCGACGCCGAGGTGCAGGTCGTGGCTGACGATGCCCGAGTGCTTGAGGACGGTGGTGTACTCGAGCTCGCCGTCGACGACGTTCTGCACGACGTGCGTGAGCATCGCGGGCTCGCCGAGGTAGGCGGCGTTCAGCCCGGCGTCGGCGCTCAGGTAGTTCCAGAACACGCGCGCGTTGACGTGCGGCGACGCGAGGAACGCCGTGACGTCGCCGAGGTAGCCGTTCGCCGTCATGTCGGTGAGCGACCCGATGGCGTAGAAGTTTCGGTACAGGTTCGAGTAGCCGGTGCCGATGCCGACCTGGACGTCCTTGCTCAGCTGCCGCGTGAAGCGCAGATCGAGGTTCTGGTAGCGATCGCCGAGGTTCTGATCGCGCTGGGTGAAGTACGAGTCGACGCGGGCGTTGGCGATGTCGTGGTCGAACCGCGGCATCTGGTTGTATTCGGCCGTGAAGCGGTAGTTCCACCCGTGCGAGTTGCCGCTCGCCCACGCGGCCCCGCGATAGGTGGAGATCGGCGCGCCGTTCTGGCCGCCGACCTTGGCCGACACGCCGTTCCTCCCCTCGCCCGGCGGCTTGGTGATGATGTTGACGACGCCGGCGAACGCGTCTGCGCCGTAGAGCGCGGACCCGGGGCCGCGCACGACCTCGATGCGCTCGATCTCCTCGATGGGGACGGTGATGGCCTCCCAGAAGGTCGTGCCGAGGAAGTCGAGGTAGATGGAACGGCCGTCGACGAGGACGAGCAGCTTGTTCGACAGGCGGCTGTTGAAGCCGCGGATCGAGAAGTTCTGATCGGCCGCGGTCATCTGCGCGGTGTCGATGCCGGGCACGCGCGAGAGCAGCTCGGGGACGCTGGTCGCGCCCGACAGGCGGATGTCCTGCTCCGTGATGACGTACGTCGAGTTGGGCGCGTCGAGGGGGCTCTGGGCCTCCTTCGACACGGTGACGACCTTCTCTTCGTAGACGTTCTCGCCCTTGGCGGCGCCGATGTCGGCCTCGATGCCCTTGCCCTTCGCGGCCGGGCCCCCCGTCGGACCCGCAGGCCCGGCAGGTCCGGTGGCGCCGGTGGCTCCGGCGGCTCCTGTGGCGCCCGTCGCGCCGGTCGTGCCCGTGGCGCCCGTCTCGCCGGCGGGTCCGGTCGGACCGGTCGGCGTGTTCGCGGCGCTCGCGGCCGCGGCCGCCGCCGCGCGCGCCTTTGCGAGGAGCGCCTCGAGGGTCTTCACGACGACCTCGACGTCGTCTTTGTCGGGCGGATTCTCCGCCAGGTACCTGCGGTAGTACTCGATCGCAGACGGGAGATCGCCCGACTCGGCGTAGGCGCGCGCGATGTTGTACGTGACGTTCGGGTGGTGAAGGATCTCGTCGGCTGCCTTCAACTCGACGACCGCTCTGTCGTAGTCGCCGGCCTTCATGGCCTCCATGCCGGCCCTGAAGTGGCGGCGCGCTTCTTCCTTTTCACCGGCGACCGCGACGCTCGTCGAGAGCGACGCGACGGCCAACGCGATCCACGCCGCGAACCGCGCGACGGGGCGCGCGCGTCCATTGAGCTTCCGACCGATCACGGAGACGCTCCCTTCTTCCAGGGGCCGAGCAACCGAGGGCGTCGTGCGCGAGCACGATGCGTCCCCCTGCGCACGCGACGCACTCGCCGAATGCGTCGTGGGGCGAATGTATCGAAGTTGATCAAGATCGAGAAGAACTCATCGAGCAAGCCGCACTTGGCTCGTCTCGACTCGCCGCGTCGGGGCCCACGCCCACGCCGATCGGTCCGCGAGCAGGCTGTGGAGTTTCTCCGAGACCGGCCGATCCTCTCCCGGGTCATGCCGCGCTCTCCCGCGCGATCGACCACAGCCTGCTGACGGTTACAGTTTCCGCAGGCCGTTTCTCAACGGCCAGCTACGACGATCCACGCGCGAAGGGCCGAAATCCTGCCGGTCATCGCGCCGGCACCGAGGGGGCCTCGGAGGCAGAGGGCAGTGGCCAGGGCCCCTGGCGCGAACGTCGAGCGCCGCGCGCCCGCGAGCGAAGATGGACGCCACCGGCCCTGGTCCGGAGGGCGCGGCACTCGGAAGGCCGGGCGGGGGCCAGCGGACGCGCGAAGGCTGCGCGGGTCAGTACGGATCGGGCTTGGCGCCGTACGGATCGGGCTTGAACTCCGAACCGGACCTTGTATTGGCCGGCGTCGGCGTGCTCGTCTTCGGGGGGTACCAGACGGCCGCCTTCTTGGTGAGGGAGACCTTGCGATCGGTGTCGGTGTCGTTGATCAGGATGGCTTCGTCCTTGTAGCCATCGAGCATGAGCGTGAGCTTGCGCTCCTTGCCTTCGAGCGGCACCTCGCACGGGGTCTTGTCGCAGACGGTCGCCTCGCCGTCTTTGACCTTCGCCCCCTGAGGATCGCTGTCGACCTTCACGATGATCTTCTTCGGCGCTGCCGGCGCGCTCGGACTCGGCGCCGCCGCGGCCATGGTCGCGGACGTGGCCGGCTTGGCGCTGCCCGTCGGGAGCGTGGTGAGCCCGGCGCTCGCCTGGGTGGCGGGCTTGTCTTTGTCGCCCTTGCCCGAGACCGCGACGACGATGACCACGACGAGCGCGGCGGCGGCGATCGCGCCGAAGATGAGCGGCGCCTTGCCCGATTTCTTCGCGCCCGCGTCGGAGGCCTTCGACCCGAGGATGCCGCCAGACCCCGACGGATCGGGCGACAGCGGGTTGATCGAGCCGGAGAGGCCAGGGGTGCCCCCCGACGGCGTGAACGATCCGGTCGTCGACAGCATGTCGAAGGTGCCGGAGCGGTCGACGCCGGCGCCGCTGACGGTGCCGGTGAGCGCGCCGGCGCCCGCGCGCTTGAGCGCCGCGAGCACTTCGTCCATCGAGGTGAAGCGGTCTTCTTGCCGCTTCTCGACGCACTTCAAGATCGTCGCCTCGAACGCCTCGCTCACCTGGATCGAGGGGTTCATGTCACGCAGCGGCGGCACGGGCTCGTTCACGTGCGCCATCAGGATGTTCACGGAATTGGGCCGATCGAACGGCACCTTCCCGCAGACCATCTCGTACATCATGATGCCGAGCGCATAGATGTCCGTGCGGGCGTCGACGTGCTCGCCGCGGATCTGCTCGGGCGCCATGTACTTCGGCGACCCCATGAAGAGGCCCGTCTGGGTGAGGTCCTCGCCCTTGCCCTCGTCGATGTTCTTGACGAGTCCGAAGTCTAGGACCTTCACGAAGTCGGTCTCGTCGCCGTGCTCGATCAGGTAGACGTTGGCCGGCTTGAGGTCGCGGTGAATGACCCCGAGCGAGTGCGCCTCGCGCAAGGAACGGCAGATCTGCCGCGCGATGTGCGTCGCGCGCTCCTCGGTGAACGGCCCCTCTTCGCGCAGCGCCCGGTGGAGCGTCCTCCCCTCGAGGAGCTCCATGGCCATGTAGTAGACGTTGTCGTCGGTGCGGCCGTAGTCGAAGATCGTGACCGTGTTTGGGTGGGTCAGCTTCGCGCTGATCGACGCCTCGAGGAAGAAGCGCTTGTGGAACTCGGGGTCGTGATCGCCTGAGTAATTGGGGTTGAGGACCTTGAGCGCGCACTGGCGTCCGAGGGGCGCCTGCTCCGCCTTGTAGACCTTGCCCATGCCGCCCCGCGCGATGAGCCCCGTGACCTTGAAGCGGTCGTTGATGAGCCTGCCGATCAACGGGTCGGGACCCGACTGCTTCTGACCGGCGTCCGAGGCGCCCGGGGCCTGCGGCGACGTTGCGTTGGGCATGATTTCCCTTCGATGGGCGCCTTTTGGGCGCTCAACTCCCTCGCGGAACTGTGCCCGTGCGCTTCTGTTCTGTCAATTTCAGTCGTGCTCGCGAACGACAGCGCAGAGGCTGCGGGCAGCGCGACCAGCGGCGCGCGGCGAAGCGTGGAAACATCGCACCAGGGCGTGCGGCGCGCCGACGCTTTTGACGCCCCGTACCGGTACGGCCACAAAGCAATCAGGGCTCGCGCGCGCGCTGCCGAGCTCCGCATCTCGATGCGACGCCGATGGCGCCGCGAAGCCCACCCCCCGGAGAGGTCGCGATGTCGCCCCGCACCCGCTCGCTGTTCGTCACGCTGTCGCTGCTCGTCGCCCCCGTGCTCACCGCTGCGACGCTGGTCGCCGATCGTGCCGAGGCGCAGTCCAAGAAGGATCCGCTCGCGGACGCGCTCGGCGGCAAGCTCATGTTCCTGACGAGCTCGCCGCCTCAGAGCGTGAGCGGGCCCGGCTGGTTCACCGGCCACCAGATCTCGACGAAGGAGGAGAACGACGACAAGAAGTGGGTCCTCAACTGCATGCTCTTCGTCAAGAAGGACCTCGACTCGTCGAAGGTCGACCTGATGATCTACCGCGCCGACAAGAACGGCGCGAACTACGAGTTCGTCCAGAAGCGTGAGCAGTACCTCACCGGCGACGGGCGCAGCTTCTTCTTCCCGCTCACGATCGCCAAGGACAACGGCAACTTCCTGCCGAACCTCAAGTACGAGATCAAGGTGCTCGCCTCGGGGACCAAGATCGCCGAGGGGACCATCACGCTCAACGGCAAGGAAGAGCGGATCTCCGGCGGCGCCATCGACTTCACCAAGGACGAAGGCGGCGGCTATCGCAAGGTGAACAAGGAGAAGCTCACCAACGCGTTCGACCCCGCCGACGCCAAGAAGGCGCTCAACGACATCATCTACGAGGACTGCCGCGGCATCGGCGCGCCCGCGGGCGCGGCCGTCGTGGTGGTCACCTTCTCGGCCGACGACGGCAAGGTCGTCAAGAGCGAGTTCGCGAAGGACCCGGCGGTCCCGTACAACGAGAACACGCAGGGGTGCATCCGCGCGCGCTTCGCGAAGGCGAAGATGAAGCCGTTCGGGCTCGAGGACACCCACACGGTCACGTACAAGATCAAGATCGACAAGTGACGCCCAGCGAGGCCGTCGCCGAGCTCGAGTCGGGGCGCGCGCGCCCGGTGTACGTCGTCGCGGGCGAGGAGGCGCTCTTCGTCGAGCGCGTCGTCACGGCCGCGCGCGCGCACGTCGTCGACGCGGCCACGGCGGGGTTCAACATCGACGTCTTCGACGCGGGCGAGGGGTCGATCGAGCGCGTGCTCGACTCGGCGCGCACCGTCCCGATGATGGCGCGTCGGCGCCTGGTGATCCTCCGCGGCGCCGAGCGCCTCGACAAGGGCGGCGACGACGAGGCCCCCTCCGCGAAGAAGGGGGTGCGCGTCTCGCCGCTCGATCGGCTGGCCGACTACGTCGCGGCGCCGGCCGACACGGGCTGCTTGCTGATCGTCGGCGCGAAGCTCGACGCGCGCCGGCGCGTGGTGACGCTCGCGAAGAAGCAGGGGTTCTTCGTCGAGTGCGCGCCCCTGCGCAACGCGGCGCTGCCCGGCTTCGTCCGCGACGAGGCGAAGCGGCGCGGGCACGCGATCGCCTCGGACGTCGCCGAGAGCGTGGTCGATCTGCTGGGCGGCGAGCTCGGGCCGCTGACGGACGCGGTCGAGCGCTTGTCGCTCTACGTGGGCGAGAGGGCGCCGATCACGAGCGAGGCGGTCGAGGCGTGCGTGGCGCGCGTGCGCGTCGGGTCGGTGTGGGGGCTCGCCGACGCGGTGGCGGCGCACGATCGCGCGACGGCGCTTCGGCTTCTCGACGAGAACTACGATCCGAAGGATCGCGGGCTTCCGCTGCTCGGGCTGCTCGCGTCGTCGATCCGCAAGACGCTCAAGCTCCGCGCGCTGCTCGCGGCCGGGGTCGGCGCGCAGGACGCCGCGCGACAGGCCGGCATCCCGCCGTTTCGCGCGAACGAGGCCGCCCAGCAGGCGCGCCGCTTCGGCGAGGGGGAGCTCGAGCGCGCCATCGCGGTCTTCGCCGAGGTCGATCTCGCGCTCAAGGGGTCGCGCCGGCCGCCGCTGCTCGTGCTCGAGGAGGCGATCGTCCGGCTGACGTAGCGCGGTCGCGGCCCTCTGCGCGTCACGCGCGGGGGCAGATTCCGCGGGCGCTCTGCGAGCCGAACCCGACGGAGCGCGTCAGCGCTGCGGCTCGGGCACGGTCGCGAGCAGCACCGCCGCGCCGAGCGCCGCGAGGGCCGCCGAGAGCTCGAAGGCGAGCGGCGCGCTGTGCTGGTAGAGCCAGCCGAAGAGCACGTTCGCGGGCAAGAGCGCGACGCCGTGCACCGCGTGCTGGACGCCGTACGCGGTGCCGCGCGCCCGCTCGGGGGCGAGGCGCGTCATCAGCGACTTCTCGGCCCCCTCGCCGAGGCCGTAGTGGATCGCGTAGAGCGGCAACGCGGCCCAGAACCAACCCCACGTCGGCGCGCGCGCGAAGAGCACGTAGGCGAGCACGTAGACGATCCAGCTCGCGAGCAGCACGCGGCGCGGGCCGAGGCGATCGGCGATCGCGCCGCCTGGCACGTTGAGCGCGGATTTCCCGGCCTGGAGCGTGATCCACGCGACCGGGATCCACGCGAGCCCGAGCCCGAGATCGCCGAGCCGCGCCATGAGGAACGAGTCGGCCGAGGCGCCGAGCGCGAAGCAGCCGGTCGCGACGAGCAACGCGCGCGGCCCCTTGCCGATGGGCTCCCGCTCGAGCGCCGGGTCGGCCCCCTCGGCGACCTCGACCGCCGTCGGCGCCTGCTGCCGCGTGCGTCGGATCACGATCCACGCGAGCAGCACCGAGAGCGCGCCGGGGGCTGCGGCGGCTGCGATCGCCGCGCGCAGCCCGAAGTGCAGCGGGCCGAGCAGCAGCAGGGCGAGCAGCGGCCCGACGACGGCGCCGAGGTTGTCCATCGCGCGGTGCAGGCCGAACGAGAGCCCACGGTGACGCGGCGGGGTCGCGGCCGCGAGGATCGCGTCGCGCGGCGCCGACCTCAGCCCCTTGCCGACCCGGTCGACCACGCGGATGCCCACGATTTGCAGCGGGCTGAACGCGACGGCCATGAGCGGCCGCGCCAGTGCGGCGAGCCCGTAGCCGCCGACGACCAGCGCCGCCCGGGACACGCCGCGGTCGTTGGCCCGCCCGGCCCAGATCTTCACGAACGCGGCCAGCAGCTCCGCGACCCCCTCCATGACGCCGAGCACGAACGCCCCCGCGCCCAGCGTGCCGACGAGCTTCGGGAGCAGCGGGTAGACCAGATCGCTCGCCGCGTCGGACAGCAACGAGACGCCGCCGAGGAGCCAGACCTCCGGGGGGAGCGCGCGGAGCGCTCGCAGGTGGTTCACGCGTATGCCTCGGCCGTGGGCGAATCGTACCCGACCCTTGCAGCGCCTGCGTGCCACGCGCAAAGTTCACCGCACCCGACGGCCCGCTCGCCTCATCCAACCCTTCGCTCACGTCGACCGACGTACGAGGGGCGACTCCGCCGAGTCGTTCGTCGCCGGAGTAGCGTTCCGAAGGAGTCCGACTGAGATGCACGTCCCCAAGCGGATCCGGCCTCAGGTCCATGAGCCGAGCCACAGCACCGTGCCGGGCCACGACCCCACCATCGTGGTCGACGCCAAGGCGCCCGTGCCCAC
>JAJXTK010000444.1 GCA_021783935.1 Myxococcales bacterium
GATCTTGCATGATGTGTCTCCTCCTCCGGTCTGGACCGGCGCGCGGTGGGCACGTCGTCGAAGCGATGGCCGAGACGCGCGTTCCGTGAGGGAGCCGAAGCTCCGTTCCTCCGAGTCGCGATCGACGCGTGCTCGCATCGTGGAGAAGCCCAGGGTCTACGCCCGCTCGCGACGCCTCTGCTACCGGCGCCCGGCCGGTGGCAGTTGAGTCCAGCATATCCACCGCGAGGGCTCGCGCCAGCCCGGCCGTAGGCGAACGCGGAGGTCGATGGCGTGGGTGGTGTGCATCGTGACTACCTCACCGGAGCGCCGCGCGCGCGTCAGCGCACGTCGTGTACGCGCACGACGTTGGTCGATCCGCGCACGTTCATGGGCGCGCCGTACACCAGCACGATGCGATCGCCCGGCGCCGCGAACCCCTCGCCGACGACGAACGCCGAGGCGACGTTGACGAGCTCCTCCTCGCTGTGGACCGGCACCTGGAACTGACGCGGCTCGATCCCCCACACCAGCGCGAGCCGCCGGCGCGTCTGTTCGATCGGCGAGACCGCGAGCACCTGCACGCGCGGGCGCCCCTTCGACACCAGGCGCGCGGTGTCTCCACCTTGCGTGAAGGCGACGATCACGCGCGCCTTCACCTCGATGGCGATGTCGCACGCGTTGCGCGCGATGCTCTCGGGGACCGAGGTGCGCCCGGCCTCGAGCAGATCGACCGGCGGCGCCCAGAAGGGCGAGCCCTCGGCCATGGCGATGATCTTCGCCATCATCTCGCAGGCGATCGCCGGGTGATCGCCGTTGGCGGTCTCGCCCGAGAGCATGACCGCGTCGGCGCCGTCGTAGATGGCGGTCGCGACGTCGCTCGCCTCGGCGCGCGTCGGGCGGGTCGAGTGCTCCATCGACGCGAGCATCTCGGTCGCGACGATGACCGGCCGGCGGTGCCGCCGCGCGGCGGCGAGGATGCGCTTCTGCAGCACCGGCACCTGCTCCGGCGAGCACTCGACCGCGAGATCGCCGCGCGCGACCATCACCGCGTCGCTCGCGCGGACGATGGCGTCGAGATCTTCGATCGCCCCGGGGGTCTCGATCTTCGCGACGATTGGCGTCGGGCGCCCCCACGCCTCGCAGATCTCCCGCAGCTGCTCGACGTCGCGCGCCTGCCGCACGAACGACAGGCCGACGTAGTCGACCCCTTGCGCGAGGCCGAACTCGAGGTCCTGCTTGTCCTTTTCGGTGAGCGCCTCGATGCGCAGCTTGCGGCTCGGCAGGAACACCCCCGCCTTGGTCTGGATCGGCCCCCCCTGCTCGACGACGCAGCGCACGCGCGCGTGGCCGCTCGCGGGCTTCGGGTCGATCGAGGTCACGCGCAAGACGACGCGCCCGTCGTTGACGAGGATGCGGTCATCGACGTTCAGATCCTCGGCGAGCCCCTCGTAGGTCACCGGCAGCACGCCCTGCTCGGTCTGCGCCTCCCCTTCGACGAGCGCGATGGCCTGGCCCTCGCTCACCTCGACGGGGGAGCTCAGGAGCTTGCCCGCGCGGATCTTCGGGCCGCAAAGGTCCTGCAAGATCGCGATCGGCTTGCGATTGCGCTCGGCGGCGGCGCGGATGTTCTTGATGCGCTCGAAGTGGTCGGCGTGCGTGCCGTGCGAGAAATTGAGGCGCGCGACGTTCATCCCGGCGGCGATGAGCGCGTCGAGCCCCGCGGGCGAGTCGCTCTTGGGGCCGATGGTGCAGACGATCTTCGCGCGACGGAGCGTGGCGGCCTGCGGGGCCGCGGCGGAGAGCGAGCCGGACATGGAGCGGGATGGTAGCGTGTGCGCGCGCACGGCGGAGGCCGTAGTCGTCGAAGCGCCGTAAAATCGACCGTGAACGCCACCGTGAACGCCCCGCGCTCCTCGAACCTCGACGCTCGCCTCAACGAGGCGTCATCGTGATGCTCGCCAACGTCCCGGCGTGGTTCGTGCGCACCTTCGCGCTGCTCTTCGGGCTCTTGTTCGGCAGCTTCCTGAACGTCGTGATCCACCGCGTGCCGCGCGGCGAGAGCATCGTGACGCCGGGCTCGCACTGCGCTTGCGGCAAGCCGATCGCGCCCTTCGACAACGTGCCGGTGCTGAGCTGGCTCTTGCTGCGTGGCCGCGCGCGCTGCTGCGGCGCCCCGATCTCGCCGCGCTACCCGCTGATCGAGCTGCTCGGCGGCCTGCTCGTGCTCGCCATCTTCGAGCTCGACGTCGTGCGACAGCCCCCCGACGCGCCGCTCTTGCCGCTCGTCGCGACCGCGACCGGCAACGCGGGGCTCGCGCTGTCGCTGCTCGCCGCCGCGTTCATCGACCTCGAGCACATGTACCTCCCCGACGGCATCACGATCGGCGGGGCGGTCTTCGCGCTCTTGTGGACGTCGGTGCGCGCCGACGGAGGGTGGGCCGAGGCGGCCGTCGGCGCCATGGTGGGCTTCTGGGGGATCTACCTGCCGTTCATCGTGCTCTACCGCGTGATCAGGGGCAGGCAGGGCATGGGCCTCGGCGACGCGAAGCTGCAGGCGCTGGTCGGCGCGTGGATGGGCTGGCGCGCGGTCGTCTTCACGCTCTTCGCAGGCGCCATCCAGGGGACGATCGCCGCGCTGGTGCTCCTGTCGCGCAAGGGGAAGATCGAGGAGCCGGAGGCGGTGCGCCGCGAGCGCGAGGAGGCGCTGGCCGCCGGCGAGCCGCTCGATCCCGAGGAGGATCCGGTGGCGCTGCCGCCCGGCGAAGGGCTCGGCGCGGCGCGCATCGCGTTCGGTCCGTTCCTGATCTTGGCCGCGCTCGAGTGGCTGCTCTTTCGAGGCTGGCTGCTCGGCCACCTGCCGATCCTCGGGGCCGATGTCCTGCCCTGAGCGCGCTCGACGCGGCGCGATCGCGGCGTACATCGGCGCGGGGGCGCTCGTGCTCTTGGCGTGCGGCGTGCGCATTCCCGAGCCGGTGGTCGGGACCGAGCCGCTCGATGCGAGCGAGGCCAAGTGCGTCGACGCGCCGCCGCCGACCGTGATCCCCGAGGAGCTGCCGCCGCGGCCGAGCCCGCGCGCGGTGTGGGTCGACGGCGCGTGGGGCTGGGCCGACGGCAAGTGGGCCTGGCAGCCGGGCGGGTGGATCGAGCCCCCGCCCGGATCGACCTATCGGCGAGAGCGGCTCGCGCGGCTGCCGAACGGCGCGCTCGTCTGGTATCCGGGGCGCTGGCACACGCGCGAAGAGGATCGCGAGGCGCGCGCGTTCGGCGCGCCCAAGGCGTCGTCGGGTCCGATCGAGTGCCCGGCGCCGGGGGCCGGGTCGGCGAGCGTCGATGCCGGCGCGGATGGCTAGCACGACTGCCCCGAATTGGGCCCCGACCGGCCTGAACAGCCCCCATCCCCGCCCTTCCCCCGCGGTGCGGGGAAGGCTGCAGAGCCCAAGAAGCTCCGACGAATCTCCCTCCCCCGCACCGCGGGGGAGGGCTGGGGTGGGGGCAGTTGTCGAGAAATCTGGGGCAGTAGTGCTAGCCGGCGGGCCCGGCGCGGAGCTCGAAGTCGAGCCCGTGGCCGTGGCCCCGCCCGAAGCGCGACGACGGCCGGCTACTCGGCCGGGATCTCGTCGGCGCGGACGTACTTGGCGAGCAGATCACCGACCGGCACCAGGCGCCGCGTGTTCCCCTCGAACTTGATCTCCTGGCCGGCGTAGCGCTTGTAGAGCACGCGATCGCCGACGGCGACCTCGTCGGATCCGCTCTGGGGGAGCGCCTCGATGATCCCCTCGTCCGGCGCCTCGCGCGCGGTGTCCGGCAGGATGATCCCACCCTTCGTCTTCTCCTCGGCCGCGATGGGCGCGAGCAGCACGTGTCCGTTCAGCGGTTGCAGTCGCATGTCGTGTGTCCTCTCGTTGGCGATCGCCGGCTGTGAGCCGGCCGGAGCGGGCGAGGGTTCGCGCGTCCGTCAGGCGCCGCGGCCGAGCCCCAGGAGGGCGTCGATGCGCGGTTTGTCGAATCCGACCACGAAGCTTCCGTCGATGTCGACCTGCGGGACCCCCTGCTGGCCGCTGCGGGCGACCATCTTGCGGGCAGCGCTCTCGTCGCGCGACACGTCGATCTCGTCGTAGAAGACGTTGTGCTCGCGCAGGTAGGTCTTCACGCGCGTGCACCACGGGCAGCTCTGCGTGACGTAGACGGTGACGCGGTGCTGGCGGGGCGCCGCCGGTCGGCCGTCGTGGTCGACCTCGGGCGCGCGCTCGCCGAGCAGGGCGCGCGCGTAGAAGTCGGCCGACTGCACCCCCACGATCGAGCGCTGCACCTGGCCGCCGCGCACCGCGACGACGGTGGGCACGGCCGTGACGCCGAAGCGCGCGTGCACGCCGCGCGTGACGCCGACGTCGACGAGCAGCGCGGGCTGGTCTTGGTGCTCGACGCACCATTGCTCGAACACCCGGCGCGCCTCGCGTGACGCCTCCGAGAAGGCGCCGAAGAAGCCGAGGACGAAGGTCTTGTTCTCGTCGGCCAGCTGCTCGTCGAGCGCGGCCGCGTCGGTCACGATCTGCAACGCCATGTCGGGTCTCCGTGGGTGCCGCGCGGGGCGGTCACGGCGGTGGGAGCCGCGCCGGGGCCGAGAGGTTCGCGGCGCTCGGCGCGAATCGTCACGGGCCGCTCCTGGCTCCAACCGCGAATGGCCGAGCCGCCGCCGGACGCCCGCGAGAGCACCCAGTACCTCGTCGCAGGCGCGAGCGTCGGCGCGCTCGGCGCCATCTCCGCGATGGTGGGCGCCGCGCTCTGCCCGGTCTGCGTGGTCGCCACGCCGGCGCTGCTCGGCGTCGGGCTCTACAAGCGCTGGAAGGAGCGGGCCGCCTCGCGCGGCGGCACGAAGACCAGCGGGCTCGGCGCACCGTAGATCGGCACCCCGCCGAGCTCGAGCCACGCGTGCGCGGTGAAGCGGGCGCCGCTCGCCCCTTGGCTCCCGAGGCGCAGCGCGGGGCGGAGCCCGCGGCGCGCGAGCATGCGGTGCGCGAGCATGCGGTGCGCGGCCATCGCGCGCTGCAGGCACGTGGTGCCGCGCCGCAGCCGTGCCGCGCGCTCGATGGCGCGCGCGATCGCGGCGGCCGTCGCGCGCTCCGCCTCGCCGAGCGTCCGCGGCTCGTCGACGAGCAGCGGCCTGACCACGGCCGGATCGCGCCGCAGCCGGCGGCGCGCCGACGCGAGCGCGACGACCGCCTCGCCGAGGAGCCCGAGCGCCGCGAGCGCCTCACGCACCGCGCACCTCGACGAGCCCGTACCCCTCGAGCACCTCGAGCCACTGCGCGAGATCGCGCGCGCAGGTGTCGCGATCGACCTCGAACTCGTCGGTCAGTCGATCGAGGATCTCCCCGACCGTCCGCGGCGCCTGCACGAGCGCCCAGATCCGCGCGCCGACGGCGTTGAGCCCGTAATAGGTGCCGCGCCCGACGTGGAGGACGACGGCCTCGTCGCCGACGGCGCAGTGAACGTGCTCGGCGGTCGCGACGATCAGCGCCGGCTCCGCCAAGGGCGAGCGCGTCATGGCCCCACCCGCGCCTCGCGCATGGCCGAGCGCAGCGCCGCGCCGAG
>JAJXTK010000445.1 GCA_021783935.1 Myxococcales bacterium
GCCGCGCCTCGAGGAGGGGGATTTCGCCATCCAGATCACGCGCCCGCCGAGCGTCTCGCTGGAGGAGGCGATCCGGGGCACCACCGACGTCGAGCGGGTGCTGCGCGGCTTCCCCGAGGTGCGGCGCGTCGTCTCGCGCACCGGCAGCCCCGACGTCGCGACCGACGTCATGGGGGTCGATCAGAGCGACGTCTTCGTCATCCTCGCGCCGCGGGGCGAGTGGACCTCGGCGCGAAGCCGCGAGGAGCTCGTCGGCAAGATGTCCGACGCGCTGATCAAGGCGCTGCCCGGCACCACGTTCGGCTTCACGCAGCCGATCGAGATGCGCTTCCAGGAGCTGCTCGGCGGCATGAAGAGCGACGTCGGCGTGAAGGTCCACGGCGACGACATCGCGACGCTCACCCGCCTCGGCGAGGAGGTCCGCAGCGTCCTCTCGCACACCGCCGGCGCGGCCGATGTCCGCATGGAGCCGACCTCGGGGCTGCCGCTCGCCACGATCCACCCGGACCTGCAGCGCAGCGCTCGCCTCGGCATTCGCGCCGACGAGCTGCGCGCCGCGATCGAGTCGATGCGGGCCGGGCGCGACGTCGGCCTGCTGGTCGAAGGGGAGCGGCGCTTCCCCGTGGTGGTGCGCGCCGACACGCCGCCGCCGCCGGTCGTCTCCGCGCTCGCGACCTTCCCGCTGGTGCTCGGCGAGGGGCGCGCGGTGCCGCTCGGCGACGTGGCCGACGTGAAGGTCGAGGAGGGGCCCGCGCAGATCAGCCGCGAGTCGGCGCGCCGCCGCGTGCTGGTCGAGTGCAACGTGCGCGGGCGCGATCTCGCCGGCTTCGTGCAGGAGGCGCGCCGCAGGGTGTCGGCCATCACGCTGCCCGCCGGCTACTACGTCTCGTTCTCGGGGCAATACGAGAACCTCGCGCACGCGGCCACGCGCCTCGCGATCGTCGTGCCCGCGACGCTGGCCGCGATCTTCCTCGTGCTCTACCTCGCCTTCCACGAGGTCGTTCCCGCGCTGTTGATCTTCCTCAACGTGCCGGTCGCCGCGTCGGGCGGGCTCGTCTCGCTCTGGGCGCGCGGCCTGCCGCTCTCGATCTCGGCGGCGGTGGGCTTCATCGCCCTGTTCGGCGTCGCCACGCTCAACGGGGTCGTGCTCCTGTCGGCGGTGATGCGGCGCGAGGAGGACGGGCTCACCCCCTACGAGGCTGCGCGCGCAGCGGCGCACCAGCGGCTTCGCCCGGTGCTCACCACCGCCGTCGTCGCCTCGCTCGGGTTCTTGCCGATGGCGATCGCCACCGGCGCCGGCGCCGAGGTGCAGCGCCCGCTCGCCACGGTCGTCATGGGAGGGCTCGGCACGGCGACGCTGCTCACGCTCGGCGTGCTGCCGGCGCTCTGGGCGTTCGCGCGCAAGGGGCGCAAGGTCGAAGACTGAGCCTCGACTTCGGAGCGCCGTGCCCGTCGTTGCGAGGCATGGCGTCGATGGCCGCGCACGCCATCGCGAGCGCGCCTCGGGCGGTGCGCGTCGGGGTCGCGGCGTCGGTCACTCGACCGACCGATCGCCGACGTCGACGAGGTGCGCGCCGACCATCTGGTGCCAGGCGAGGCCGACGGTGAGCAGCAGAAAGCGCGTGCCGCGATCTTCCTGCCCCTCGAGGCGCGGCGCCGTCCAGCGAAGCGCGCCGCCGAGGCGCAGCCAGGGTCCGCTCGCGCGCGCGGCGAGCGGCACCTCGACGCCGAGGCCGAGGTGCAGCCCGGCTCGCGCGGCGGGCGAGCCGTCGAGCGCCCCGAAGAACGTGCCGACCTCGAGGCCGACCGAGTCGAGCACCAGATCGGCCAACGCCGGCCCCCGCTCCATCGCCTTGAGGAAGCGAATCGGAAACAGCGGCCGCAGCTCGACGGCCGCGACGAAGCCGCGCCGGTAGTCGCCGAGCGTCTGCGCCCTGGCGAACGCGTCGGCCTCTTCGTATTGCAGCACGACGCCCGCGCTCTGGAGGTAGCGCGCGCGCGCCTCGACGGCGACGACCGGACGCCGCTCGCTCGCGATCACCCCCCCCGCGACACCGACGCCGAGCTCGAGATCTCCATCGAGACGACCGTATGCCCCGTCGCCCTGCGACGCGGCCGTCGCGCCCGTGACCGCCAAAACGGCCGCCGCCGCGCAGGCCGAGGCCGCACGGCGGAAGCTAGGAGCATTCGCGGGCATCACCTTCGCCGCCGAATCAAACGAAGATGATTCTCGAGGTCAATCGTAATACTCGTTGCCGAGGTGGGTGATGAGCTCCTCGTTCATCATCCAGCGCATCGTGTTCTTCAGCTTCATCGACTGAATGAACAGATCATGCTCCGGGTAGAGCCCCGGCGCCGTCATCGGCGACTTGAAGTAGAACGAGAGCCACTCCTGGATGCCGTGGAAGTTCGCGCGGCTGGCGAGGTCCATGAGCAGCGCGAGATCGAGGACGATCGGCGCGGCGAGGATCGAGTCGCGGCAGAGGAAGTCGACCTTGATCTGCATCGGGTACCCGAGCCACCCGAAGATGTCGAGGTTGTCCCAACCCTCCTTCTGGTCGCCGCGGGGCGGGTAATACTCGATGCGGACCTTGTGGTAGATGTTGCCGTAGAGCTTCTGATTGAGCGTCGGCTGCAGGATGTGCTCCAGCACACCCAGCTTGCTGACCTCCTTGGTCTTGAAGTTCTCCGGATCGTCGAGCACCTCGCCGTCGCGGTTACCGAGGATGTTCGTCGAGAACCAGCCGCGCAGACCGAGCATGCGCGCCTTGAGGCCGGGCGCGAGGATCGTCTTCATGAGCGTCTGGCCGGTCTTGAAGTCCTTGCCGGCGATCGGGACGTTGCGCTCACGCGAGAGCTCGAACATCGCCGGGAAGTCGACCGTCATGTTGGGCGCGCCGTTGGCGAACGGGACCCCTTGCCGCAGGCAGGCGTAGGCGTAGATCTGCGAGTTCGAGATCGACGGGTCGCTCTTCTTGAGGCCCTCTTCGAAGGCCTTGAGCGACTGCTGCACCGGCGTCGGCTCCTGGTAGATCTCGGTCGAGCCGCACCAGACGGCGACGCCGCGATCGCAGCCGTTGGTCTTCAGGAACCCCTTGATGTCCTGCTCGACCTGCTGCGCCATCTCGAACTTGTCGGCCCCCTTCTTCACGTTCGGGCCGTGCAGGCGCTTGACGTACTCGGGGTAGAACACCGCCGGCATCGGCTTGATCGCCGAGAGCTCGTCCTTCACGAGATCGAGGTGCTCCTTGGAGAGCACCTCCGCGTGCATGGCGCTCTCGTAGGCCGTGTCCGGGAAGAGATCCCAGCCGCCGAACGCGATCTGGTCGAGGCTCGCGAGCGGGAGGAAGTCCTTGATGAGCGGCGTGCGACCGTCGGTGCGCTTGCCGAGGCGGATCGAGCCCATCTGCGTGAGCGATCCAATCGGCTCCCCCTTGCCCTTGCGGGTGAGCATCGCGCCCGCGATGGTGGTGGTGGCGACGGCGCCGAGGCCGGGGAGGAGGACCCCGAGCTTCCCCTCGGGCTTCTTGATGGAGACGGGCTGCTTCACGCGAGTGGCTCCTGGTTCGGACGAAAGCTCGCTCTTCGGGCGCCAACGGCGGCGGGCGAAGTGGGCTGCGACTAGCACGACGGTCGCCCCCTTGGAACTTTCCGCTGCCCGTCCGTAAGCATTTCGCGGGCCGCGCGCGCCGATCGAGAGATCTCCTGCGCCGCGCGCTCCGCCGCGTGCGCCGCGTGCGTCGCGGTGTCGTCGATTGACGACAGGTGTCGCCCCGCCGACGTGCCGGCGTCGGACTTCGCCTCGGACCGCGCAGGCCGTCGGGGAGCACGCGCCGGCGCGGCGGGGCTCGTCAGCGCGACACGAAGCGAGCAGGCAGCGATGGCGGTGCGGCGCCGCGCAGGGCCGCGTAGCGCGCGAGGTTGCCGAGGACGAGCCCTACGTAGGCGCGCGTCTCGAGGAAGGGCACGCGCTCGAGGAACACGTCCGCGTCGAGCGCCCCCGCCTCGGCGAGCCATCGTCGCACTGCCGGCGCGCCCGCGTTGTAGGCGGCGATCACGAGCGGCGTGACGTTCGCGCGGCCGCTCGCGTCGGCGCCCGGGCCAAGCTCGCGGTAGAGCGCGCCGAGGTGTCGCGCCGCGAGATCGAGCTGCAGCCAGGGTGACTCGATGCGCGCGACGTCGTCGGGATCGAGCGTGAGCCCGGCCTCCTTCGCGGTCGCCACCGCGGTCGACGGCATGAGCTGCGCGAGCCCGAGCGCGCCCGCTGGCGAGACGGCGTGCACGCGAAACGCGCTCTCTTGGCGGAGGATCGCGTCGAGCAGCCCAGCGGGTAGGCCTTCGCGCGCCTCGAGCGCCTCGACGAGCGGCGCCCACGGCGTCGGAAACGCGCAGCGCCATGTCCAGCCGTCCGCGCTGCCGGGCGACGCGGGGAGCTCGAGCCGCACGCCGATCGCCCACTGCTCCGCGGGCGCCTCCAGCGTCGCGGCGAGCGCGCAGCGGGCCGCATCGTCGCCCGTCGTCAGGGCGACGAGCATTGGGCGCGCCTCGTCGTCGATCCCCGCGAGGTGCAGGAGCGCCGCCGGCGAAGGGAGCGTGACCGTCGCGCTCGAGGCAGCAGGGCCAGAGGGCCACGCGGGCTTCGCCGCGCCTAGCCGCGCGAGCCGGCCGCGCGCCGCGAGATCGACGTAGCTCCAGGGCTGCGCCGCCGAGAGGCGATCGAGCTCCGCGATGGCGGTCGCCGGCTCGTCGGCGCGCGCGGCGGCGATCGCCGACAGCAGGCCGGCGCGCGCGCGAGCGAACGGATCCCGCTCGTAGGCCGCGGTCGCGATCGCGGAGAACGCCTTGCGCGCCTCGACGGCCTTGCCCGACTCGAGCAGCGCGATGGCACGGGCGCGCCGCGCCTCGCGGGCGTTGCCCTCTTGCCCCGGCGAGCGAGGGCAGCTGCCGCGTTGGTAGCGATCGTAGGCGGCCACCGCGTCGCCCCAGCGCCCGTGGAGCCAGCGCAGCTGCGCCGCGAGGTACGACGCCTCGCACGCCCAGCGCGTGCCCGGATGCGCCTTCGCGAGCGCCTCGTAGGCGACGATCGCGGCGTCGTCGTCGCCGGCGCGGCTCTGCGCGCGCACCGCGTGGAAGGCGTCGGTGAGCGCGTCGGCGTCGCTCGCGAGCTTGGCCGCCGCCGCGAGCGCGGGCGCGGCCTTCGCGTAGGCGTGCGCGCGGTAGAGCGCCCAGCCGCGCGCGCGCGCGAGCTTGCGCGCCCCCTCCCCGAGCTTCTGCGCCTCGTCGATCGCCGCGAGCGCCTCGCCCTCGCGCCCGATCGCCGCGAGCGCCTCGGCGCGCTTCAGCCACTCCGCGCTGGCGAGACCGCGCGGCGGCGCGACGAGCCCCGCGGCGATCGCCGCGTCGTAGTCGCGCGGGTGCGCGACGAAGAGCGCGCGCAGATCGCTCCTGAGCGCGGCTTCGTCGCCGAGCTGCGCGTCGAGCCGCGCGCGCGTCGCGCGGAGCGCGCCGGCCGAGAGCCCCGCCGAGGACGCGTCGGCGAGCGCGCGATCGATCGCCTCGCGCGCC
>JAJXTK010000011.1 GCA_021783935.1 Myxococcales bacterium
CCGGCCAGCGCGCCGCACGGGAAGACGGCCGTCGCCAGGCCGAGCGGCAGGCCGCCGCGCGGCAAGGCTCGGAGCGCGCGCGCCCACGCCTTGCCCGCGCGCGACGAGGAGGCGCGCAACTGCACGAGCCCGTCGCGATCGCGACCACGCAAGAGCCGCGCGGCGCTCCACGCGAGCAGCAGCCCAACGAACGCCGCCGCGCCGATCTGCACGACGCGCGAGGCGGTCGGTCCCACGAACGGCCGCCCGATCGACGCGACGATCGCGCCCATGAACGCGTAGCCCACGGTCCGGCCGAAGAAGTACCCGACCGCCGTGCGCCCTGTGCGCGCCTGCCCGCCGCACGTCGCCGCGACCAGCGGGCCGCACATCGTCGCGCAGTGCGCGCTCGTCGTGAGGCCCAGGATCGCAGCGGCGGCGAGGGGTACGGCGATCATCGCGCGGGGCTCACATCGCTCCCGACGTGGGACCGAGGAACATGGCGGCCTCGATCTTCGTCTCCTCGGGGTGCCCCTCCGGGAGCACGTCGACCTTGAACCTGAAGTCGCCGTGCATCTTGTCTTGCGGCACGCGGATGAACACGGGGGCGTGGGCGTCCTGCATCGCGCCGAGCTTGACGGTGGCGATCGGCACGATGAACGTCGTGTCGGGCGCGGGCTGCGGCTTGATCAGGTAGGTGATCGGCACGTCGCGCTTGTTGACGAGGTGGATCTCGAACGAGTTGCGCACGGCCCCCTCCTCCAGCACGAAGGCCGGCCCCTTCAAGCGCAGCAGGTTCGACTCGAACGTCGTGCGCTTCCTCAGCGTGAAGGTCGCCACCGCGAGGCCGACGAGCCCGAAGGCGACGTAGGCCCAAATTCGCGGTCGCACGAGGCGCTTGGGCTGCCCGTCGAGCCCGTTGAGCGAATCGTAGCGGACGAGCCCGCGCGGCCGGCCGAGCTTGTCCATCACCTCGTCGCACGCGTCGATGCACTGCGAGCAGGCGACGCAGTCGAGCTGCATGCCGTTGCGGATGTCGATGCCGGTCGGGCAGACGGCGACGCACCGCAGGCAGTCGACGCAATCCCCCTTCCCCTCCTCCTTCTGGCGCCCCTTGGCGTGCGCGCGCGGCTCGCCGCGCCTCGCGTCGTAGCCGACGTTGATCGAGTCGGCGTCGACGAGCACCGACTGCAGGCGGCCGTAGGGGCAGACCACGAGGCAGAGCTGCTCGCGGAAGAAGGCGAAATTGCCGTAGAGCAGCAGCGTGATCGCCGTCGCCCAGGCGAACGCCTCGGGGTGCGCGTTCGGGTTGCCGCGCACCATGCGGAAGACCGCCGGGATCGACGCGAAGTACGCGAGGAAGACGTGCGCCACGAGCGACGCCGCCACCAGGAAGGCCGCGTGCTTGGTGACCTTGCGCAAGACCTTGGACGCCGTCCACGGCGATCGGTCGAGCCTGATGCGCGCCTCGCGCCCCCCCTCGAGGAAGCGCTCGATCGGCCGGAAGAGCGCCTCGAGGAACACCGTCTGCGGGCAGGCCCACCCGCACCAGGCGCGCCCCGCGATCGCCGTCGTGAACGCCATCGCGAAGGCGAAGCCGGTCACGAAGAAGAAGAGGAACGGGATGTCCTGCGAATTGAAGCTTCCGCCGAAGAGGTAGAACGTGCGGCGATCGACGTCGAGGAACACCGCCGGGTGACCGCCGATCGGGATCCACGGCAGCGACGCCCAGAGCGCGATCAGCGCGGCGAAGGCGACGTTGCGCGCCGTGCGGAAGCGCCCCTTGACGTCTGCCGGGTAGACAAAGTTCCGCGAGCCGTCGGCGTTCAGCGAGCTGCGAGGACGAGCGGACTCCTCGGCGAGAGGCAGATGTACGCGAGACATCGTGTGGGTACCGGGTTCTAGGAGCCCATCGCGCCGAGATCGATGCGCGACGTCAGTCGATTCTCCCCCGTTACGTTCGATGCGGGGAGCGCTCGGCGCGCTTCCGTCGTGCGCGCGCCCGTGCCGAGCGGACAGCTCGAGCACGGGCTGGCAGACGCCACGACGACGGAGTCGATTCGACGCGAGGCGAGCGAGCCTCGCTCGAACCCGCCTCCGTCACTCCTTGTCGCCCTGCGGCGCCTTGCCGCCGGGGACGTTGGTGTTCTTCAGCGTCAGCACGTACGAGACGACCTGACGCACCTTCTCCTCGCCAATCTGCGCGCCCCAGGCGGGCATGCCCTTGTCGAGGTAGCCGTCGTGCACCGAGTGGTAGATCTGCTCGGGCGCGCCGCCGTGGATCCAGTACGCGTCGGTCAGGTTCGGACCGACGAGGCCGCCCGCGTCCGCCTTGTGACAGGCGACGCAGTTGGCCATGAACACGTCCTTGCCGGCCTTGACGAGCACCGCGTCCTTCGACATCGCGAGCAGCGAGTCGTTGGTCACCGTCGAGGCGCCGAGCTTCTTCGCCTCGGCGGCCTGCATGGCGGCGACCTCCTTGCGATAGGCCTCGTCGGGGAGATCCGCGATCCTCATGTCGTGGACGACGAGCCAGTAGATGACGCCGAAGGTGACGGTCCCGTAGAAGAGCCAGAGCCACCAATTGGGCAGCTGGTTGTCCTCCTCTTGGAGATCGCCGTCGTAGACGTGGAGCGTCTTCTTCTCGATGCCGCCCGGCTCCGACGGACGGTCCTTGTTCGGGTCAGCCACGGCGGCCTCCATGGGGTACGAGCGCCGGCACGGGCTCGCCCGTCGGCAGGGTCGGATCCGATTCGTCGTCGAGGGGCAGACGCTCCTCGACGGAGTAGCTCGCGGCCTTGCGCCCGTACGTGCGGACGATGATCCCCACAAACGAGATCAGGAACAGCGCGAGCGCGAACATCGGCGCGGCGATGTGCACGTGGGAGAAGAGCTCTTGGAACATCGGGGCCTCCTCCTCACCGCGTGGCCGCCGTCGGCGGCGCGCTCTTGTCGAGCAGGGCGTGCGTCGGCGCGGCCTCGGCTTGCGAGATCGGCTTCGAATCCGCCGGCGGGTTCGCCGAGGGGTTCTTGCCGAGCCGCTGCAGGTACGAGATCAGCGCGACGAGCTCCGAGTCCGGATCGGCCGCGATGCCTTGCGCCCTGAGGCTCGCGACGACGTCGGCCGCCTGCGCCTTCGCGTCGGCGACGGCGCCGTCGACCATCGCCTGGTCGTAGGGAACGCCGAGCGTGCGCATCGCGCGGATCTTCGCCGAGGTCATCGCGAAGTCGACCTTCGACTTCTCGAGGAAGGCGTACGGCGGCATGATCGAATCGGCGGTCGCGAAGCGCGGGTTGATCATGTGCTTCCAGTGCCACGAGGCGTCGGGGATGCGGATGCCGACGCGCGCGAGATCGGGCCCCGTGCGCTTGCTCCCCCACTGGAAGGGGTGATCCCACATCGAGTCGGCCATCGTGGAGGGCTCGCCGAAGCGCTGCTTCTCCCAGACGAACGGCCGGATCATCTGCGAGTGGCAGAGGTAGCACCCCTCGCGGACGTAGATGTCGCGCCCCTCGAGCTCGAGCGGGCGGTAGGGCTTGGGCTGATCCGCCACGGACTGCGCGGGGCTGATGAGCAGCAGCGGGATGATCTCCGCCGCGCCGCCGACCAGCACCGCGAGCACCGTGAACACCGTGAAGAGCATCGCGCGCCCCTCGAGCAGCGCGTGCCACTTCGGCCTGCCGTCTTCACGCTTGCCGGCGAGCACGATGAAGAAGATGCCGAACGCGCCGACCATGCTGCCGAAGAGGATGATCGCGCCGGCGGCGATCTGCCCCGCGAACGCGACGCTCGCGAAGATCGCGATCACGGCCACCGAGAGCAGCACCGGCGCACCGAACACGATCCTGGTCCACGAGACCTTGGACTCCTCGTCCTCTTCGGCCTCGACGACCACGTCGACCACGCCGTCGACGGCCTTGCCGGCGAGCGCGGTCTTGGTGAGGTTCCACGCCATCATCACCATGCCGATCAGGTACGCGGTGCCGCCGATGAGGCGCATCCAGTACATCGGCCTGATGGCGACCAGCGTCTCGACGAACGTGCCGTAGGTCAGCGAGCCGTCGGGCGCGTGCGCGCGGAGCATCATGCCCTGCGTGATGCCGCTCATCCACATCGCGACCATGTAGAGCAGGATGCCGATGGTGCCGATGTAGAAGTGGAGGTCCGCGGCCTTCTTGCTGTACAGCTGCGTGCCGAACAGGCGCGGCACCATCCAGTAGAACATGCCCGCCGCCATGAACCCGTTCCAGCCGAGGGCGCCGGAGTGCACGTGGCCGATGATCCAGTCGGTGTAGTGCGCGAGCGCGCTGACGCTCTTGATCGAGAGCACCGGCCCCTCGAAGGTCGACATGCCGTAGAAGGTCACGCCGGCCGCGAAGAACTTGAGCACCGGCTCGCGCCGCACGTCCTGCCAGCCGCCGCGCAGCGTGAGCAGGCCGTTGATCATGCCGCCCCAGCTCGGCGCCACGAGCGCGATGCTGAAGACCATGCCGAGGCTCTGGACCCAGTTCGGCAGCGCCGTGTTGAGCAGGTGGTGCGGACCCGCCCAGATGTAGATGAAGACCAGCGCCCAGAAGTGGATGATCGAGAGCCGATAGCTGTAGACCGGCCGCCCCGCCGCCTTCGGTACGAAGTAGTACATGATCCCGAGGATCGGGGTCGTGAGGAAGAAGGCGACGGCGTTGTGCCCGTACCACCACTGCACCAGCGCGTCCTTGGCGCCGGCGTAGATCGAGTAGCTCTTGAAGGGCGAGATCGGCAGCTCGAGGCTGTTGAAGATGTGGAGCACCGCCACCGTGACGATCGTCGCGATGTAGAACCAGATCGCGACGTAGAGGTGCTTCTCGTTGCGCTTCCAGAGCGTCGCGAAGAAGTTGATCGCGAAGACGACCCAGATCACCGCGATCGCGATGTCGATGGGCCACTCGAGCTCCGCGTACTCCTTGCTGGTCGTGATGCCGAGCGGGAGGGTCACCGCCGCGGCCACGATGATCAGCTGCCAGCCCCAGAAGTGGATCTTCGCGAGCAGGTCCGACGCCACGCGCGCCTTCACCAGGCGCTGCGTCGAGTAGTAGATGCCCGCGAACATCATGTTGCCGACGAACGCGAAGATCGCCGCGTTCGTGTGGAGCGGGCGCAGGCGCCCGAAGTTGAACCACGGCGGGAGGTTCGCGGGGTGCCAGGCGAGCTGGAGGGCGGCCGTCGCGCCCGCGAGGAACGCGACGAGTCCGAAGATGACGCTCGCGAAGACGAACCAGCGGACGATGGAGTCGTTGTAGACGATTCGCTTCGTCTCCAACGACGCCTTCGCCGGCGACCCGTTCGCGACGGCGGCTTGTGAGGCCATGGTGATTTGTCGATGCTCCTTTCGGGACAGGCTCAAGGCTCTCGGCTCTGGTCGGCGGCGCGGTCGGGCGCGCGCGCGCCCTCGGCCGCGCCCTCTCGGCGGGCTCTCGCGTCGTGCGGCGTCGTCCGCTCCTCCTCGATCGGGAAGAGCGCCATGCGGTCGGCGTGCTCGACGTCGCGCAGCTTCCCGCTGTAGAGGAAGAGCAAGACGCCGCCGGCCGCGAGGCAGAGGCTGACGAACACCTGCAGGATCAGGACTTCCATGTGACGCTCCTTCGGGACAACGACAGCACGGTCGCCCCGATCGTCGACAGCGAGCTCAGGGGCATGAGCACGGCGCAGAGGACGGGCGACATCTGTCCGGCGGCCGCGAGCCCGACGGTCACCACGTTGTAGGCTATCGCGATGGACAGGTTCATGCGCACCACGCGCGAGAGCCGGCGCGCCGCGCGCAGCGCGATGCGGATCGGCCGGAGCCCCGGGGTGACGAAGTAGAAGTCCGCGCGAGCGGGCATGAACGGCCGATCGATCGCCGGCGTGCCGCTGCACCACGCGTCGCCGACGACGAGGCTGTCGTTGATGCCGTCGCCGACCATGAGCGTGTCGTGCCGATCGTGCCCTGCGAGCCACGCAGCCTTCTGCTCGGGGCCGTGCCCCGAGACCGCGTGATCGCTCGCGACGCCCACGGCGGCCGCGACGGCGTGGACGCGCTCCTTCGCGTCGCCGCTGAGGATCCACACGTCGAGCCCGTCGCGCTGCAGCGCGCGGACGTCGGCCGCCGCGTCGGGGCGCACCCGCTCGCGCGTCACGAAGCTCGCCAGCGGCGCGCCGGAGACCGAGAACACGACGTCGGCGCGAGCGCTCGGATCGCCCCCCGCGAAGCCGGGCGCGCCGAGCCGGAAGGTGCGCCCCTGCCAAGTCGTCTCGACGCCGCGCCCGTCGATCTCGCGCACCTCGAGCTCGGCGAGGAAGGGCGGCGAGATCCCCTCGAGGGCGGCGGCGATCGCGGCGCTCTTGGGGTGCGTGCTCCGCGCGACGAGGTTGTAGAGCACGGTGCGCGCCTCGCCTGAAAGGCCGTCGACGACGCGCCGGTCATCGACCTCGAGCGCGCCGGTGGTGATCGTGCCCGTCTTGTCGAACACGACGCGCTTCACCGACAGCACGCGATCGAGGAAGCCGGGCGAGCGCACGAAGAGCCCCTCGCGCCGCAGCCCCGCCTGCACGAGCTCGTAGCCGAGGGGCACAGCGATGCCGAACGCGCACGGGCACGTCACGACCAGCACCGCCGTGACGATCTCGAGCGCGCGCGCGGCGTCGCGCGTGGCGAGCCACCAGCCGAGCGCGGTCGCGCTCGCGAGCGCGAGCACCGCGACGACGTACCCGCGCACGAACAGCCGCCACCAGGAGGTCTGGAGCGCCTCGTCGGCGCCGCGGATCACCGGGGTGCGCAAGAGCGCGCGCAGCGGCGAGCTCGCGAAGTCCCCCGTGGCGACGACCACGCTCGCCGCGCTCGACGCGAGGAACGCGCCGGCGGGGAGCGACGCGCCGGGCTCGAAGCGCTGCGGCTCCGACTCGCCGTTGATCCAGTCGAGCGAGAACGACGCCTCGCGATCCTCGAGCAGGGCGTCGACCGGCACGAGATCGCCGGGCGCGATCAGCAGCCGATCGCCCGACCGCACCTCGCCGCAGCGCACGAGCGACACCGCGTCGCCCTCGATGCGGCGGGTCCAAATCGCATCGACGCCGTCGCTCTCGAGCAGCGCACGCCTGTTCTTCTCGAGCACGCGCTCCTGGAGGAAGCGGCCGAGGAGCATCAACGTGATGAAGACGTTGATCGTGTCGAAGTAAGACGTGCCGCCGCCGCGCGAGAAGAACGACCAGGTGGAGCTCGCGAAGGCGAGCACGATCCCCATCGCTATGGGGAGGTCGACGTGCAGCATGCCGCGCCGCAGCGCCCTGGCGGCCGCGCCGATGAAGACCGAGCCGCCGACGAGCACCGCGAGCGCCGAGAGGACGAAGTTGAGCCAGTGGAACAGTCGCACGACGACCGGCTCGCTCGCCCCCATGTAGAGCGCGACCGCGAAGCTCATCGAGTTCATCGACAGCGCCGCGCACACGCCGAGGCGGACCAGCAGACCGTTCGACCTCGACTCGCTCTTCTTGAGCGGGGGGCCGACGAGGTAGCCGAAGCGCTCGATGTCGCCGACGAACTTCGCGAGCGGGAAGCCGCCGTCGATCGCGAGCGACATCTTGCCGAGCGTCGGGTTGACGACGACGCGCGCGCCGCCGTCGCGCCGAAACATCTCCTCGATCAGCCACACGCAGCCAGTGCAGTGCAGGCCCTGGACGTCGAGGTCGACGCGCGACAACCCGTCGCCCTTCGCGCGGGTCTGCTCGATCGGCTCGAGCCATTTGCGGTCGCGCGTCTTGGCGTTCGTCGATACCGGGATGCCGTGTCCGTCCCGCAGCTCGTAGTACCGATCCAGCGACTGCTCGCGAATGAGCGCGAAGACGAGCTCGCAGCCCGTGCAGCAGAACTCCGTCGTCGCGCTCGCAGGCAGTACCGTCCCGCAGTGGCGGCAACTTGCCGCACCGGTTTGCGCCCCCGTGGCCAGCGCCTCGTTGCCAATCGGGCTCCCGGCGCCGGAAGACTGGGGTTCGGTGGGTTGCAGACCCATGCGTCGCAGGCGTGCTCCAGGCAAGCGACGCGCCGCCACGAACCGCGCGGGATTTTCGCGAGACGGCAATCCGCCTCGGCGCGGGAATGGCAGACACGCGCAGGTTCTGCGTTTCAGGCACAAAAGCGCGAGGCGTGCGCGCTGGACTTGACTTTGGCAGCCCCGCTTAGGGGCGAGCGCCACCGACCTGCGGCTCGACCGCGCACCCGCGGCATGCCGCCGCATCGGCGCCGCCTGATCCGCCCCGGGCTCAGGCTCAGGCACGCGTTCGGTGCTCGTGGGTCCTGCGCGTTGCGGATCAATCCCCGCGATTTCCCGCGAGCGCCCGTCTCGCGCGGCGCCGCTGCTTGATCGCACGGGGCGATCCGAGGTTTCATGCCGGCGCTTTCTGGGTCGACGGATGCGCGCGAGCCGCGCGCCGCGTCGGCAGGAGGAACAGGTCCCATGCTCAAGCGCGCGGTCTCGTCGTTCGCCCTCGTCCTCGCCCTCGCCGTCGGCACCTCGGCCCTAGGCGGCTGCGGGCACAGCGAGGACGAGTGGCAGGCCGAGCTTGCGAAGGAGAAGCGGACCCAGTCGGACCTCGACGCCGAGAAGGCCGCTCACAAGAAGGACCGAGACGAGCTGAAGCGCCTCAAGGGAGAGGTCGCCGACTTGAAGAAGAACCTCGAGGGGTACGAGGACATGACCGACAAGCTCGGCAAGAGCTCGGCGGATCGCGCCCGCCTCGAGAAGGCGATCGCCGACGCCGAAGGGCGCGTAAAGGTGCTCGAGGCGGCGAAGAAGCGCCTCGACGCGCTCCGCAAGAAGCTCGAGGAGCTCAAGAAGTTCAACCTTAAGGTCACCGTTCGGCACAACCAGATCGTCATCGAGATGCCCGGTGACGTCCTCTTCTCGCAGGGTTCCGACCGGCTGCACCCCGAGGGCGAAGAGGTCCTGCTGAAGGTCGCCGACATCATCCGCAACGACCCCGATCTCGCCAAGCGCGACTACCAGGTCATCGGGCACACCGACAACAAGGAGCCCGCGGGGGTCTACAAGAGCGCGATCGGCCTGTCGGCGATGCGGGCGCGCGAGGTCTACCACTTCCTCACGAGCCAGCCCGACGGCAAGAAGAAGGGGGGCGCCCTCCCCGCCGACCACTGGAGCGCCGCGGGCTTCGGCGCGCTCGATCCGATCGCGGGCACGCGCGAGAGCCAGACCGACGAGGACCGCCAGAAGAACCGCCGCGTCGAGATCGCCATCCAGCCCGATGCGAGCGAGCTCATGAAGCTCGACGTCGACTGACGCGCCCGCCGACGTCGGCCCCGTCGAAGCCCGGCCGTTCCCCGAGAGCGGCCGGGCTCGTTTCGTCCTGCTTCGCCGGTGACGATCAGCCGAGCAGCTCGAGCGCCCGCTCTCGAGGCACGCGTTCGACGTGATCGCGCGCGGCGTCTCGCACGACGACGTCGCCCCCCTCGAGCGTCGCGACGAGCGGCCAGTCCCAAGCGCGCGCGTAGGCCAGCGCCTCGTCGCGCGCGACCACGATCGCGGACACACCGGCGGCGCGCAACGACTCGGCCAGCGCGTCGGCCCCCTCGCCCGCGGCGATCGCCACGCGTCGCGGCGGCTCGAGGAGGCTCGAGCGCGCGACCCCGAGCGCCCAGCTGAGCGCGTCGACGTCGAGCGCGAGCCCCGTCGCCGCCATCGGGCGACCGAAGCGCGCGAGCAGCCGGTCGTAGCGACCGCCGCCGCCGATCGGGACGCCCGGCCCCTCCGCGAAGAGCTGGAAGAACGCCCCGGTGTAGTACGCGAGCCCGCGCACCTCGCCGAGGTCGACGGCGACGCGCACGCCGCTCGCCCCCTCGGCGGCGAGCACCGCCGTGAGCCGCGCAGAGAGCGCGCGCAGCGACTCGATCGCAGGACCGCAACCGGCGCGGAGCAGGGCCTCGGGCGGCGCGTCGAGCAGCGACGGAGGACCGTACAGCCTGGGCAGCTCGAGGATCGCGGCGCGCGCCGCCTCGCCGAGCCCCTCGGTCGCGCGCTCGAGCGACGCCCGATCCTTCTTCGCGAGCGCGTCGGCGATGTCGTGCACGGCCTCGAGTGGGGCCCCTGCGAGCAGCTGCCGCGCCGTCTCGGCGTGGCCGACGTCGATGGTGAACGACGAGAGCCCCATGCTCCTGAGCGACGATGCCGCGAGGCGCAGCAGCTCGAGATCCCCCTCGATCCCCTGCACGCCGACGAGCTCCACGCCGACCTGCGAGACCTGCCGGTGCGTCCTCGCCCGCGAGCCCGCGCGCCTGCGCAGCACGCTCGCGTCGTAGGCGAGCCGGTAGGGAGGCGGCCGATCGCCGAGGCGCGTCGCGACGATGCGCGCGATCTGCGGCGTGACGTCAGGGCGCAGCGCGACGACCTCGCCGCTCTCCGGCTCGACGAACCGGACGATCTCGCCGGGGTCCATCGTGCCGAGGCCACGCTCGATCGTCTCGGCGTACTCGAAGGCGGGCGTCTCGATGGCGTCGAAGCCGTAGAGCGCCGCGTGCTCGAGGAAGGCGCGCACGACCGCCCTGCGCGTGCGCGCCTCGCTCGGCAGCAGATCGCGCATGCCGGAGGGGAGCGGGTGGTTCATCGCGCGGGCAGGCGAGGACGGCGGGCTCGAGCTCATGCGGGCAGGCGGTAGCGTCGCCACGGAGGGCGGGCGCGGCAAGGCGACGTCGTCGACGCTCGCTCAGAGGCTGTCGCGCACCGACTCGAGCTGCCTCGCGAGCTTCTCGATGCCGCGCGCGTGCAGGCGCGAGCCCCACGACTTCGACAGACCGACGTGGGCGGCGGCGTCCTGGAGGTCTTCGTCGAGGAAGTAGTGCCGTCGAAGGATCGTGGCCTCGGGATCGCCGATCGCGTCGAGCGCGGCGAGCAGGCGCGTGCGCAGCTCACCACGCCGAGCCACGGCCTCCGGATCGACCTGCGCGACGCCGCCATCGACGGCCCCCGGCTCGGGCTCTTCCCTCGCGACGAGCCCCGTCGCGTACGCGGTGGCCAGCCCCCGCAAGAACGACGACAGGCGGGCGTCCGCGGCGGCGGCGGTCGGCACGCGCACGGCGTTCTCCTCGGCCTTGCCCTCCGCGTAGAGGTCCGCGGCCTCGAGGGCGCGCAGGCGCGCGGCGACCCCGCGCGGCAGCCCCGACTCCTTGCGCAGCCCGTCGAGGATCGCGCCTCGCAGGCGCAGCCGCGCGTAGCCGCGGAACGAGACGCCGCGCGCCGGATCGAAGCGCGCGACGAGGTCGGGGATCGCCTCGTGCGCATGCCCCTTCAGGTCGTCGAGGTCGTAGCGACCGCCGAGCTGGCGGGAGAGCCCACGCGCGACCGCGTCGAGCACCGTCAGCGCTTCTTGGACGCGTGGATCGTCGCGGTCACGCACGATGCACGATCGCGTCGGTGCGGCATCCGGGCGTCAAGCCAGACCGCGAACATCGTCGCGACGCGCATAGTCGTTGCAACCTCGGCTGACGTGCGTTAGCCCCGCCACCAATGGCTGGGCGGCCCGACAAGGGGGAGGGACCCCGAGCGCCGATGGCGCACCGCCAGGAGCGAGATGGTGCGGGCGCAGTCGCCGGGACGTCCGACGGCAACCTGTTCCAGGACAGCGACGTGCCAGCGCCAGCGCCCTTGCAGGTCCCCACCGAGCGCCTGTCAGCGGCCGAGAGCGTGGCCGACGACGTTCGCTACGCGCGGGCCTGGCGCGTCTGGCTCGCCGCCCTCGCGCACGACCCCGAGGCCGCGTGGGCCGCCGCGTTGACCTACCGCTCGCTCGACGCGCTAGGGCGCGACGCCTGGCTCGACGCGCTCGATATCGACGCCCCCGCCGTCGGCGCGCCGGCCATCGCGCTCTACGCGCCGATCCTCGCGGTCGAAGACGACGAAGAGCGCCGGGCACGCATGGAGACGACGCTGCTGCGTTACGGCGCCCCGGCCCCCACGCAATCACTGCGCGGTCTGCGGGGAGTCGCCGTGAGCGGCGACCGGCTCATCGTGCTCGTGCACCCGCTGTACCTCGAGTTCGTCGAGGTGCTGACGTGCAAGCTCGATGCGGAGCGCGGCTTCGCCGACGTGCGCCACAACCCCATCGCCTGCGCCGACACCGCGCCTCGGGCGGGTGACCTCATCGAAGGGGTAGAGGTAGAGTCGGTTCCGGTCGAGCCGCTGATCGAGGAGCTGGCTCACGCGGTCGTGGCGCACCGCCGGCGCAACCACGAAGTGCCTGCGGCGCTCGCTCGCTTCGTCGATCTGTTCACGCCGCGGCCGGAGTCGGTGGATCTGGGCCGCTTGGGTTGACCGTCGAGTAGAGCGCAACGGGCGCGACGCGACCGATTCCGCGCTCCCTTTCGCGCGCCCAGGCATCGCATGTAAAGCTCCGTGACAGGGCTCGGCGCGCTCGGACGCGCCCCGGCCACACGAACCGCTCCGCCGCATGCGGCGAGGCGCGAATCGAACGAGGCTCCATGTCGATCCCCAGCTCCTCGTCACAGCTTTCGCCCGGCGTCGCGCCGCACGCGACCGCGGCGGGTCCGCGGTCGGGCGATGCGTCGGAGGGCAAACACCTCCCCCGCGTCGTGTTGTGCGTCGACGACGACACCGACTACCTCGATCTCGTCCGCCGCATGATCGGCGGGCCCGGCGTGCAGACGCTCGGCGCCGCGAGCGCAGAAGAGGCGCTCGAGCTCGTCGAGCGGCAGCGCATCGACGCCATCGTCACCGACCTCAACCTTCCCGAGCGCAACGGCATCGAGTTCATCGCGACGCTCCGCGGCGCGGGCAACAACGTGCCGATCCTCGTTCTCACGGGCGAGGGGTCGGTCGACGCCGCGGTCGAGGCGCTGAAGCACGGCGCGGCCGACTTCCTCCAGAAGCCCATCGACGGCGTGCGCCTCGCGAATCTGGTGCGCGAGCTGCTCGCGAATGGCCCGGCCTTCGGCGTGGCCGAAGCGCCCGCGCCCCCGCCGGCCGCCGGGCCCGACACCGATCTGCGCCCGAGCTCCGCCGACGGGTGGTTCGAGGGGATGCTCGGCCGCTCGCCGCAAATGAGGCAGGTCTTCGAGGCGATCGAGCGCGTGGCGCGCACCGAGGCGCCGGTGCTGATCGTCGGCGAGAGCGGCTCGGGCAAGGAGCTCGTCGCGCGCGCGATCCACAACCGATCGTCGCGGCGCAGCGGCGCCTTCGTGCCGGTGCACACCGGCGCGATCCCGAAGGAGCTCGTCGCCTCCGAGCTCTTCGGCCACGAGCGCGGCGCCTTCACCGGCGCGCTCACCGCCGCCGACGGCAAGTTCGAAGCGGCCTCCCGAGGGAGCCTCTTCCTCGACGAGGTCGGCACGATGGTGCACGACGTCCAGATCGCCCTGCTGCGCGTGCTCGAGACGATGCGCTACACGCGCGTCGGCGGCCGCAAGGAGCACGCCGCCGACGTGCGCGTCATCGCGGCGACCAACTGCGACTTGCTCACGCTCGTGCAGGAGGAGCGCTTCCGCGAGGACCTCTACTTCCGGCTCAACGTCTTCTCGATCACGCTCCCGCCGCTGCGCGTTCGTCGCGACGACATCTTGCCGCTCGCCGAGCACTACCTGCACCGCTTCGCGCAGCGCTACGGCACGCCGGTGCGCCGCATCACGCCGGGCGCGGCCGATCGGCTCGTCGACTACCCCTGGCCCGGCAACATCCGCGAGCTTCGCAACGTCATGGAGCGCGCGGCGGTGTTCGCGCGGAGCGTCGAGCTCGACGCGCACGAGCTCCAGATCGTCGCCGACCGGCTGCCGAGCCCCGGCCAGATGATGCGCGAGACCAACGCGCGCGCCCCCTACGCCTCGCCGCTCTCGTTGGTGACCCCCACCACGCCCGCGCCGATCGAGTACGGCGTCGCCCAGCCCCTTGCCGTGGCGCCGCCGCCCCCCTCGGCCGCCCCGACGACCGCCAGGCCGATGGCGCCGCTGCCGCTCGAGCCGCTGATGCCGCCGCCCGCGCCGTCGTCCTATCTGCCGCCGCCGATGCAGATGCCCGCCGCCGCGCCCGCCCCCCGCAGCGAGCCGCCGTCGAACGCGATCGTCATCGCGCTCGGTACGACGATCCAGGAGGCCGAGAAGGCGCTGATCCTCCGCACGCTCGAGCACGTCGGCGGCAACAAGCAGAAGGCCGCGCGCGTGCTCGGCATCAGCCGACGCTGCCTCTACAACCGACTCGAGGAGTACGGCGTGATGAAGCCCGTCGGCGAAGGCCACCATGACGGCGCCGACGAGCTCGCCCACGCCGACGCGGAGCCCGAGGTCTCGTAGCGATCCCCTCGCGTGGGCGCGCCGCGCGCGAGGGGTTCACGCGAGCGACGATCCGACCGGACGCGACGCGCGCGATCGTGGCCTGCGCGACGGCGTGCCCGCGCGCGCCCCTTCGCACGCGACCATCCCCGAGGTGACGCCGGGCGGCGACTCGACGGCGCGGTAGGCGCAGGCGTGCGCGAGGCGACGGACGCCCACCAGCTGATTGAGCTCGGCCCCGGAGAGCAGCGCGACGGCGAAGAGCCAGAGGGTGACCATCGTGATGGCCACGATCGAGAGCGAGGCCTGATAGGCGCTCTGGGTGCCCATCGCGGCGAGCCAGCGCCCGTAGGCGTACCCCATCACGACCTCGAGCGCGGACGAGAAGACCGCGCCGTGCCACAACGGCATGCGACGCCGCGTCGCGCTCGGCAGCCCGATCCAGAAGATCCCCAGGTGGAGCAGCACCAGGAGCGCCGCGCCGAGCCCGAGGCGCACGGTCAGATCGAGCGCGCTCGTCGTGCTGGTCGTGCCGACGCGGAGGTCGGGGAGACGTCCGACGGCGACCGTGCGCACCCAGTCGAGGCCGGTGCCGAGCAGCGTGAGCCCGGCCCCCCCGATCGAGAGGACGAGGCAGGTCGCGAGGGCGAGGAGGCGCTTCTTCCACCACGGCCGCGGCTTCGACTCGGTCTGCAGCTCGAGCGCGTCGAAGACCGCGTGCACGCCGCCCGACGCGAACCAGACGAACACCGCCGCCGCGAACGGCGCGACCGCACCGCCGTTCCACGCCGACACGCGCGCGAGCTCGCGCGTGACGAGGCCGCGCGCGGCCTCGGGCAGCGGATCGAGGATCGGCGCGACCGCGGCCTCGTTGCGCATCGCGAGCTTGGCGACGACCATCCCGAGCACCGCGGCGATCGGCAGCAGCGCGAGGAAGAGCCAGAAGGCCATCTCCGTGGCGAGCCCGAGCGTGCGCGCACGATCGAGGTTCACCACGAGGCGCCACGGCCCCGAGAGCACCGAGCGCACGCGCGAGCGCGGCGACGCGGGCGCCGGCGGCTGCAGAGGGCTCGGCTCGTCGGCCATGGCCGGATTGTGCCCTCGGTCGGTCGCGGTGGTGAAGCGACGAGCGCCCTGGCGCTACGAGTGGGACGCGCCCTCGCGCGACGGTGGGCGCGCGGGGTCGGCTTCTTCTTCGTCGTCGCGCACGCCGAGGGCGCCGCGGGCCATCGCCCCGAGCTGATTCTTCGCGTAGTCGGCCGCGTATTTGCGCGCGGCGATGGCGCCGAGCCCGAACAGCAGGCGCGGCGTGAGCCCGCCGCCGACCACGAACCCGACGCCGAGCGCGACGGCCACCGCGGTGCGAGGGTTCTGCTTGGCGAACGCCTCGATGGCGAGCCGCGCCTCGTGGACCCCTTCCTTGGCGTGCGTCTCGAGCGCCTCGAGGTCCACCTGTTCCGACTTCCCGCCCGCGCCGCCGTCGCCCTGCATGAACGCTCCTCTCGCGTGCCCGCGCCTGCACGAGGCGCCGACGCCCATCGATGATCGATGGATCGGAGATCGATGTCGATGTTCGATGGATCGATGGATCGATGCCGGCGCACGGCGCCGCTCGCGGCGCATGATACGGCCATCGCGCCTCCAGCGCGCTCTCGCGTAGGGCGACCGCGTGCCCTTCGCGCACGCAGCCGGGCGCATGGCGGTGGCATCGCGCCTGCAGCGACACGGGACGTGCGACCGCTCGGCGCTCGGGTGGAGGATCACCCGCAAGAGAGCGCGCGCTCGCGAAGGCGCGCCGGGGCGGCGCTCGCTTGCCTCTGCGCGTCGGCGTCCGTCGCGGCGCTGCTCGCGGCGCTGTGGCCGCGCACGCTCCCGCTCGAGCGCCGCGTCGCCGAAGGTTCGCCCCCCGCCCGAAGCGAGGCGGCGCCGCCCGCCCCGAGCCCGGCGTCCTCGTGCGAGTCCGCGCACGCCGAGAGCGATCCCGCGTGCGTTCACGCGAGCGGGCACGAGGTGCACGCCGCTCCGTGAGCAGCGGCGAGCCACGCTCGGCGTGCGATGGCGCTCAGACGACGGCGGCTGGCGGCTCTGCGCGTTCGTCACGCGGCGCCGCGGGCTCCTGCCGCGCCGCCGGGAGCTCGACGACGAAGCGGGTGCCCGCCGGCTCGCGCGGAGCGAACGAGAGGGTGCCCCCCAAGCGATCGACGAGCTGCTTGACGACGTAGAGACCGATCCCCGAGCCGCGCTCACCTGCGGTGCCGCGCGGTCGGATCTTCGTGAGGCGCTCGAAGACGCGACCGCTCTTGTCGGCAGGGATCCCCACGCCGTCGTCGTCGACCGTGAGCACGGCGCGGCCTGCGCGCGCGCCGACGTGCACCCAGACGTGCCCCCCCTGCTGGACGTACTTCAGGCCATTGCTCAGCACGTTCGAGACGATCCTGGTGGCCCACATGGGATCGGCGCGGATCGAGGGCACGTCGTCGTCGACGGTCACCTCGAGCCGCACCCCCTTGCGCCGCGCCTCGACCTCGACGAGCTCGGCGACGTCGCGCGCGAGCGCGGCGAGGTCGAGCACCGGATCGCTGGCCGGGCCGTCGTCGTCCTCGAGCTCGACGAGCGCCGTCGCGAGCAAGTTGCTCGAGAGGTGCACGACCGCGTCGCACGCGCGACGCGCGACGTGCAGCAGGTGGCGCTGGTCGTCGGTGAGCGTCGTCAGCATCGGCTCGAGGAGCTCGAGCGCGCCCTTCGCCGCGGCCACCGGCGAGCGGACGTCGTGCGCCGCGACCGCGAGCAGCTCGTCCTGCTTGCGCGCCTGCGCCGCGAGCCGCAGCGCGGCCCCCTCGGCCGCGTCGGCGCGTCGACGCGCCTCCTCGAGCGCCGCCGACAGCTCGAGCTCTCGCGCGCGCTGCGCGGCGAGCGCTCGTCCGAGCGAGAGGCTCTCCTCGACGGCCGCAGCCCCCTCGGCCTTCAGCGCCGTCGAGAGGGCGCGCTCCACCGCCTCGACGCTCGCTCGCGTCTCCGTGCTCACGCGCAGACTGGCCAGGCCGCGATCGCGAACTCGCTCGCGAACTACCTCCAGATCGAGGCCCGGCGCGCTCGCCGGCGCGGTCGCCGCGACCGACGCGGCGTCGACCTCGGCGAGCTCGAGCTCTACGGTAGGACGGCTCTGCGTGATCCAGCCGAAGTCGATCGTCACCTCGCCGCGCTCGTGCGCGCGCTCGAGGAGCCCGAGGACGAGCGCCGCGAGCGCGTTGCGCGTAGCCGGCTCGGACGCGACCGCGGCGGCCCACGCGCGCATGCCCGCGCGCGCGAAGCGCACGTCCGCGCCCTGCGGCACTGCCACGGAAAGCCACCGCGTCGCTTGTCGATCCATGCTGGGGACCTCCATGGTCCGACCGATTCCGGGCGACGTCCACGCTCCGAGGGTCGAGGGGACCCTTCATGAGTCCGGATGACGATGACGCGGCCGCGTCGCGCGATCTCGAAGCCGGCTTCGTCCTAGCAGGCCGTGGGGTCTCTCCGAGACCGGCCGATTCTCTCCCGTGTCATCGGTCGATTTCTCGCGCGATCGACCACAGCCTGCAGACGGTCACGGTTTCCGCTGGCTGTTTTTCGACGGCCTGCTAGCGCGGTGTCGCTCGCCGGCGGCGACGTCGAGCTGTGCACGGGCATCGCAGCGCTGGCCACCCGAGCCGTGGCACGTGGCGTGGAAGGCGAGGTCCGACGGCGGACGCGGCGGCACGACCATCGGGGTCGCGCCCTCGCGTAGGCTGGCGTATCGAAGGGATGCGACGGGCGAAGCTCGCGAGCCTATCGCAGGTCGTCGGAGCTCGACCTGCGCCGCTGTGACCGTCGACGGGCCGTCGTCGATCGCCGAGCGCTCGCAAGGACGAGAGGAGCTGCAGATGAACATCCGCAAATATCTGTCGAACGTGCGCGACACCGATCTCGACGACGTGCTGGGCGTGGTCGGGCTGCAGAAGCGCGGCTCGGGGGACTGGGTCTTCCCGATGCTCGCGGGGCTCGGCGCGGGCATGGCGATCGGCGCCGGGCTCGTCTTCTTCCTGACGCCGTACCGCGGCCAAGAGGCGCGCGAGAAGGTCAGGAAGGGGGCGCAGGACGCGCAGCGAATGCTCAACGACAAGGTCTCGATGCTCTCCGACAAGGTCGGCCAGATCGCCTCGAAGGAGGAGTCGACCTCAGAGGCGTCGGGGGGCGACAAGGCGGGCGTCGGGGCGACGACCGCGCATAGGAGCTACTAGCAGGCCGTTGAGAAGCGGCCTGCGGGAACTGTGACAGACAGCAGGCCGAGTCGATCGCGCGGCGAGTTTCGGGTTGACGCGGGAGAGGCTCGGGCAGCTCCGGAGAAACTCGACGGCCTGCTAGCGCTGCTGCCCTGGCAGGCCGTCACCGCTGTCGTGATGGGGGCGTCGGGGGTGTCGATTTCGCGGGGGCACCGCAGACGAGCGCGTCGGGTGCCGCCTCGCCCGAGGTCGTGCTCGCCGACGTGCTCGCAGTGATCGGGTCCTGCGCAACCTCGAGCGGACGACGCCGCGTCGGGCCGCCGTCCGCTCGAGGCGTCTTCAGGGATCGAGCCCGATCGCGATCACGTCACCGCCGACGCGCGCGATCGCCGAAGCCAGGGCGTCACGCGCGTCGGCGCGGATCCGAAGCACGTAGTAGATCGGACGACGCGGGCGCCTCGCGGCATGCAAGAGCCCCGCGAGGGCCCCGACGGCGCAGCCGACCACGCCGAGCGCCCCGCCGAACGACGCGGCGCCGAGGACGGGCCCAGGCAGCGAGCCGATCCCCGGCAACGCCCCCTCCCCCCCCGCGAACGACAGCGCGCCGAGGACGAGGCCGACGAGCCCCAGGGCGGCGGCCATCGGCGCCGCGACGGCGAACGCAGAGCGCCGGGGCTCGAACGCGTCGCTCACCAGGGAGAGCGGCCGGATCCCGGGCACCCGCGGGGCGAATTCGTCGAGCGTCCACGGCGCGCGCGCGTTCGCCGGGAGCCGCACGAGGGCGAGCAGATCGTCGTCGCGCGCCCACAGGGCCGGGGCGGACACGGCGCGCGAAGGACCAGGCGTCGCGTCGACGGTAGCTGCGGGCGCCGAGGCCACGCGCGGCGACGGCGGGGCGGCCACGAACGGCGCGCAGCTCGCGTCGCGGGTGGGGCGCAACCCCCCCGCGATGGGCATCGCGCGCGCCCCTTGGCTCATCGCTCGGAGGCGTTGCACCTCGCGTTCCCTCGAGCACGCGCGGCGCGCGAGGGATCGACGCGCAGCTTCGACATCCGAGCGGGCTGACAGTGGCGCGCGCGTGCGCGATGCTGTGCATCGCCCGCGCAGGCTCGACGAGCCAACACGAGAGGACCGAGATGGCGAACCCCAACGGAACGACCGAGACCACGCACGAGGGCCGCGACGTCACGCAGATGCTCGAGGGGGCGCGCGAGCAGATCGGCGAGGCGACCGACCGCGCGCGCCGGGCCGTGCGCAAGGCCGACCGCGCGCTCGGCGAGCGGATGCAGGAGAACCCGCTCCTGGTGCTGGGGATCGCGGTCGGCGTCGGCTACGTCATCGGCCGAATCGTCTCGCGCTACCGCTGACGCGCGCCGCGCGGGCGACGGGCGCGACCGAACGCCCTGGCCATGCGGCGGCCATGGCGCTACACGCGCGCCCATGAAGTTCGTCGACAGCGTGCGGATCCGGGTCATCGCCGGCGACGGGGGCGATGGATCCATCGCGTTCCGCCGCGAGGCGTTCATGCCCTTCGGCGGCCCTGCCGGCGGCGACGGCGGCAAGGGAGGCTCGGTCGTCCTCGTCGCCGAGGAGGGGCGCACCTCGTTGCTCGACCTCGCGCACGTGCCGGCGCTGCGCGCCAAGAGCGGCGAGCACGGTCGCGGCAACGACCAATACGGCAAAGGGGGCGCCGATCTCGTGGTCGGGGTGCCGGTCGGCACGCAGGTCTTCGACGCCGACACGGGCGAGCTGGTCGGCGATCTCGACGCGAATGGCACGCGCCTCGTGGTGGCCAAAGGGGGCCAGGGCGGCCGGGGAAACATCCATTTCTCGACCTCCTACGACCGCGCCCCGCGCCGGGCCGAGCCCGGCACGCCGGGCGAGCAGCGCGCGCTGCGGCTCGAGCTGAAGGTGCTCGCCGATGTGGGGCTGCTCGGCTTCCCGAACGTCGGCAAGTCGACGCTCGTCGCGACGATGTCGCGCGCGCGACCGAAGATCGCCGACTATCCGTTCACGACGCTGCACCCGCAGCTCGGCGTCGTCCACATCGGAGGGCGCGCCAGCAACGCCGATTTCGTGCTCGCCGACATCCCGGGGCTCGTCCCGGGCGCCAGCGAAGGGGTGGGCCTCGGCACGCGCTTCCTCAAGCACGTCGAGCGCTGCCGCGCGCTCTTGCACCTCGTCGCGCCGCCGGTCGATCCCCTGCTCGGCGAAGGGCGCGACCCGCTGCGCGACTTCGACGCGCTGATGAAGGAGCTTCGCGCGTTCGCCCCGGAGCTCGCCGAGCGGCCGATGATCGTGGTGATGTCCAAGGGGGATCTGCCGGAGGCGCGCGAGGTCTTCCCGAAGTGGCAAAAGCGGTTCGCCAAGCGAGGCCTCGCGCTGCGCCTTATCAGCGCCGCGACGCACGATGGTCTCGACGAGCTCGCGCGTGATCTGTACCGGCGCGTGCGCGGTCGCCCCGCCTCTGCCGACGATGCCGAAGCCCAACCGACGCCGGAGCCGGAGCCGAAGCCGGAGCCGGAGCCGAAGCCGATGCCGAAGCCGGAGCCGAAGCCGAAGCCGATGCCGATGCCGAAGCCGAAGCCGAAGCCGAAGCCGAAGCCGAAGCCGAAGCCGATGCCGAAGCCGATGCCGAAGCCGATGCCGATGCCGAAGCCGAAGCCGAAGCCGAAGCCGAAGCCGAAGCCGAAGCCGAAGCCGAAGCCGACCCCCACCTCCCGCTCCACCCGGCCGCCGAAGGCCCCGAAGCGCCCGGCCGCGAAGAAGTCCGGCGCCAAGCCGGCCCGCGCCACCCGAACTGCCAAGACGCGCGCCACGGCGCGCACGAAACCGGCCAAAAAGAGGCCGCGCCGCTAGCCGCCCCCGCCGAGCGCGGAGCGCCTCCGGCGCGCGGGCTCTTGCCTGTGCTACGGTTCGCGTCCGCATGATCACCGTCGGCTGCGCGGGGTTCGCCGTTCCCCTCACCCGCTACGTCAGGGAGTTCATGTTCGTCGAGGTGCAGGAGACGCATCACTCCTCGCCCGGACGGGGCACGCTCGGCCGCTGGAAGCGCCAGGGCCCCGAGGGGTTCGAGTTTGCGCTGCTCGGCCCGCGCGAGGTCGGCCAAGAGGGCTTCCGCGAGGGGAAGGTCGTCGAGACGGCGCTCAACATGCTCGGCGAGGTCGCCGACGAGCTCGGCTCGCGGACCGTCGTGTTCATCGCGCCCCCCGATTTCCCCGCGAACAAGGGGAACCGCGCGGTGGTAAAGGACTTCCTCGGGAGCGTCCGCAAGCGCTTCGACCGCGTCGTGTGGGAGGCACCGCCGACGTGGGACGCCGCCGACGCGCTCGAGGTCGCGCTCGAGGCCGGCGCAGTGGCCGCACGCGATCCCCTGACCGCCGGCACGTACAAGTCGAAGTTCGGCTACTACCGGCTGCCGGGCCCCGCGGGGCACAAGTCGCGCTACGAGGACCCCGCGCTCGAGAAGCTCGCCGAGATCGTGAAGCTCGCCAAGCACGAGACCAGCGTCTGGGTCTTCACCAACGTCGACATGTTCGCCGACGCCAAGCGGCTCAAGAAGCTCCTGAAGATCTAGCAGGCTGTGAACTCTCCCCGAAGCCGGCCGATTCTCTCCCGGGGCATACCGCAGTTTCCCGCGCGATCGACCTCGGCCTGCTGACGGTCAGGGTTTCCGCAAGCCGCTAATCAACGGCCTGCTAGCGCTCGCGCCCTTCGAACGGCTTGGTCACGGCGGCCCCCTGCGGGTCGACCCCGAGCAGCTCGTCGACGCGCGCCTCGGCGGCGTCGAGGCGCAGCTTCGCCTCTCGCGCGAGCACGATCCCGCGCTCGAAGGCCTCGAGCGACTGCTCGAGCGTCAGCTCCCCCTCCTCGAGCTTGCGCACGATGTCGCCGAGCGCGCGGATGGTGTCTTCGAAGCTCGAGATCTTGGCGGGTCCTTCGGGGTTGCTCACGGCTTGGCTCCGGTGCTCGCCGACGCGGCGGGCGAGGTAGAAGTCGAGGCGGACGGCGCGATGCCGACGGTCGGTGCCGGCCGAGGCCGCGACGTGGCGATGGGGAGCGCGAGCAGCTGCACCTCTCCCGCCGGCACGCCAAAGGCGAGGACGAACCCCGCTGGATCGGCGGGCGCCGGGACGGTGAGGCCGTCGGGGCGACCGAGGGTCGCGCGGATCGTCGCGTCCGCGCCCGACGAGACGACCAGCTTGGCCTGCAGCGTCTCCGCGCCGCGGGCCAGCGGGCTCTCGGGGCTGGCCAGGGGCGCGAGCGCGACCGAGGCGGCCATGGCGCGGATCGACGCGTCGGGATCGAGGGCGTGCGCGCGCTCCAACGTGCCCTTCGCGGCCACGTCGCCGCGGGCGACGAGCGCGCGCACCGCCGCGCGCCGGAGCCGCTCGTCGCCGAGGAGCTCGTAGCGAGCACACAGCTCGCCGACGGCGCGCCGATCGGGCGAGACGCCCAAGCCGAGCAGGGCCGCGGCGCGCGTCGCGAGATCCTCCGCGTCGAGCGCGCGCGCGAGGAGCGGCTGCGCGACCTCGCCGCCGCGGGCCGCGAGCAAGAAGGCCGCGAGCGGGGCGGCGCCCGCGTCCTCGGCGAGCCAGACCGCGAGGGTCGACGTCGAGACCGGCACGTCGCGCTCTGGGGTGCCGTCGACGTCGCGCGCGGCGATCGCGGCGAGCGCCCGGACGACCTCGCCGTCCTCTTGCGTGGTCGCCGCGAGGTGGGCGCGCGCGATCGCGGCCGCCTTCTTCGCGACGTGCGCGCCGAGCCCGACGGCGGCGGCGCGACGTCGGATCACGTCCGTGCTCTTCAGCCCGTCGCGTGCGGCGCCGGCGTCGAGCGCCGCGGGGAGCAGCGTGGAGAGCCATCGATCGACCTCTTGCGAGGAGGCTCGCAGCGCGTCGGCTTCGTCGCGCAGCGCGCGCGGCGCCGAGCCGAGCCGCGCGGCACGCACGGCCCCGGCGCGAACACCGCGTCGCCTTCGCGCGAGCGACGACGCGCCACGATCGCCCGCGACGAGCGCCGCGAGGGCGTCGCTCGCCTCCGAGGCGGGACAGGTCGCCAGCGCGTACGCCGCCGCGTCG
>JAJXTK010000446.1 GCA_021783935.1 Myxococcales bacterium
GAACTCCTTGAGCGCGTCGTTCTGGATGGTGCCGCCGATCTTGTCGCGCCCGATGCCGCGCTCGTCGGCGAGCGCGACGTAGAAGGCCAGCAGCACGATCGCCGGACCGTTGATGGTCATCGACGTGGTGACCTTGTCGAGCGGGATCTGGTCGAAGAGGACCTTCATGTCCTCGAGCGTGTCGACGGCGACGCCGCACATGCCGACCTCGCCGAGCGAGCGCGGCGAGTCGGAGTCGTAGCCCATGAGGGTGGGGAAATCGAAGGCGGTCGACAGGCCCGTCTGCCCCTCGGCGAGCAGGTAGCGAAAGCGCTGGTTGGTCTGCTTCGGCGTGCCGAAGCCGGCGAACTGCCGCATCGTCCAGAGGCGGCCGCGGTACATGTTCGGCTGCACGCCGCGCGTGAAGGGGAACTCGCCCGGGAAGCCGAGGTCGCGGAAGTAGTCGAGCTGCACGTCGCCCGGCGTGACGAGGTCGGGCACCTCGACGCCGCTCCAGGTCGTGTAGTGCGAGGCGCGCGGCTCGACCTTGGCCGCGGCTGCCTTGACGGGCCCCTCGCGCCACGCGCTCGCGGCGCGGCGCAGCAGCTCGAGCTCCGCGCTCCCCAAGGAAGGGATCTCCCCCTCGGACGTGAACTCGCGCGTCGCGATCGGATCGTTCGAAACGGAGCTGTCGTCGGCCATGGCGCTACCTCGAGGGCGTTCTACGACACAACCGCGGCGCGGCAAGCCACGGCCCCGAGGGCCTATTTGCCCGCGCTCGCGGCCTCTGCCGCCTCGGCCGCCTTCGCGCGCTCCTCGACCTCTTTGTAGACCGTCTCGAGGAGCTTGCCGTCGTGGAGGCAAGGGTTGCAGTCGCGGTTGCGCAGAAAGCCGCACCCGGAGGTGGAGCGCAGCGGCCCGAGGATCGGCAGCGCGCGCGCGTCGAAGTCGGCGCGGTAGGTCTCGATCGCGGCGCGCTTCTGCTGGCACCCGGTGGCCGCTCGCAGCTCGAACGCGGCGCGAATGGCCGGCGAGAACTTCTTCTGCATCTCGGCGTCGGCGAGCGACCGCTGCGCGCGCACCCGGAGCGCCTCGCTGCCGCGCTTGCCGTACGCGATGTCGTAGAGGATGCGGGCCCCCTCGGAGCCCATCTCCTTCTCGATGAGCGACCACGCGGCGTCGGAGACCCCGGCGGGCACCGCGGCCGCCAGCGCGTCGTCGATGACGGAATCGAGCCCCGGATCGGCCGCCGCGCTCGGCGAGATCTTCAACAGCTGCTTCACGGTCGAGAGCGCCTCGATGTGGCGCTTCTGCCTCGAGTAGGCCGTAGCGAGCGATCGCAGGACGAACGGGTCGCCGGGGTAGCGCTTGGCGAGCGCCTCGAGAGCCCTGGTCCCGCCGTCGGCCTCGCCCGACGCGATGCGGCCGAGCGCCATCTGCGCTTCCTGCTTCACGTCGCCCGCGTTGACGACGCTCGCGACGCTGGGCGGCTCGCGACTCGACGCGCCGCTCGCCACGGCGGTCGCGTTGCCGCGCTTGATCGCCCGCTCGACGCCGTCGTCGACCGACGAGGGCTTGCGCAGCGCGACGAACAGCACGATCACGAGCAGCAGGCCGAGGCCCGCGCCGGCGAGGATCCGCGGCTGGCTGCGCAGCCAGCGCAGACGCGCCGCGAGGCTGTTCGCCGGAGGCGGCACCGTGGCCGCGAGCTCGAAGGCGCGAGCGTCGCGGACGAACGGAGGGTCGAGCGAGATCGGCGACTCGAGGTTGGCGCTGCCGCTCGCATCGGGCGACAGAGGGGCCGAAGAGGTCGGCGTGTCGCGGTCGACGGCGGCCAGCGCCTCGATGGCGGCCTGCGCGTCGACGAAGCGATCGGACGGGCTCTTGGAGAGGAAGCGCGTGACGACGGCGTCGAGCTCGGCGCTGAGCTCCTGCGGTTGCGCGCGCTCGCGAGCGCTCGGGATCGGCCCGGCGACGTGCTGACCGAGCAGCGCGACCTTGTCTTTGTTGTCGTACGGCCGGCGGCCGACGAGCATCTCGAAGAGCATCACGCCGACCGAGTAGAGGTCGCTGCGCCCGTCGACCGGCTGCCCGAGCGCCTGCTCGGGGGCCATGTACTCGGGCGTTCCGTAGACCATGCCGGCGCGCGTGAGGCTCGGACCGTTCTCGCCGGTGCTCGTGCCGATGCTGCCGATGGGCACGCGCGCGATGCCGAAATCGAGCACCTTGACGAAATCGCGGTCCCCCTCGCGATCGACGAGCAGGATGTTCTCGGGCTTGAGATCGCGGTGCACGATGCCGAGCTCGTGCGCGCGACGCAGCGCCGCGAGCACCTGCTTGGTGACGTGCACCGCGCGCGCGGCCGGCAGCGGGCCCTTGTCGATCCAGCTGCGCAAGCTCGTCCCTTCGACGTACTCGAGGACGAGGTAGCAGCTGCCGTCCTCGAGCTTGCCGAAGTCGGTCGCCCCTGCGACGTTGGGGTGCTCGATGTGCGCGGCGGCCAGGGCTTCGCGCTCGAAGCGCGCGACGATCTCGGGCTGCCCGGTCATCTCCCGGTGCAGGACCTTGAGCGCGAGCCGCTTCTTCATGAGCGTGTGCTCGACGCGGTAGACGGCGCCCATCCCACCTTCGCCGAGGCGCGCCTCGACGCGGTAGCGATCCGCGATGACCCTGCCGATCATCGGATCGTCCGCGCGCGTGAAGATGCGCGGGGCCGGCGTCGAGCTGGCCTCGAGGAGGTCGACGCTCACGGTCTCGTTCGGGGATCGAAGTTCGTCGGATTCCAAACGTGCCTTCCGGTCGCCCTCCGCGACACTGCCGGACTTCTCCGTCGACAGGGCGCTCGCGGCCCCCTCGTTCGGAGAGCCGGCCGAATCACGGGGGCCGGACATTGCGCGGAAGCCTAGCAGGCCGTGCCCGGAGTCCCCAACCCACAATTCGGGCGGTTCACGCCCGTGAACCTCGCGCATTTGGGGCGAGCAAAGCCCGGCCGTCATCCGCGGGAGCGAGGGCTCGCGACGCGCACAGCCTCGCACCCGAGGCGCACCCCTTCGTGGTAAGCGAGGCGGGTGAACGCGCCGCGCAACTTCGCCCTCGCCTTCGGCTCGCCTCGCAAGCTGCCGCGCGCGCGCGAGCTCGGCGGCCGGGTCGTCGTGCTCGACATCGCGTTCGCGTACGACGTCGAAGGGGGCGCGCTGAAGCCCTCGAGCGCCTCGAAGTTCGAACAGATCACCGGCAAGCTGATCGACGGGCTCGGCGGGCGCCTCGCCGCGTGGGTCGATCACCATGATCACGCGCGCCACGCCGACTACGCAGCCGATCCGCGCTTCGTGCTCGCTACCAAGGCGCAGCACCCCGCCTGCCCGGAGATGGTGACCGCGGAGCTCGTCGCGCGCGTCGGCGACGTCGACACGATCGTCTGCCACACCGACTTCGACGGCCTGTGCGCGGCCGCCAAGTGGATGCGCGGCGGGGTCGAGCCGTACGCCGGCGCCGACGCCGACGCGCGCGCCATCGACACGCGCATCGGCAAGCCAGGTCCGATCGGCGAGCGCTTCGACCGGGCGCTGCGCGGCCGCCCGAACGACGAGGGGCTCTGCGGCCTGGTGGTGCGCCACCTCGCGACGGGCCTCGCCGATGCCGGCCTGTGGGCGCCCATCGACCGCGCCGCCGCCGACTACCAGGCGCAAGAGGACGAAGCGCGCCGGCAGGCCAAGGGGTTCGCGAGGCTGCGCGGCGCACCCCACGGGGTCGCCTACGTCGACGTCACCCCTCGCGCGGGGGAGGCGCGGCGCGCCTACGACAAGACGCTGCTGCTCCTGCTCGGTCAGGAGCGCGAGCCGATCGCCGTGGTCGTCGATCGCGACACCGTGTCGCTCGCCGCCGCCTTCGACAGCGGCATCGATTTCCTCGCGCTGCTCGGCCTCTCGGGCGGGATGCCCACGCGCGTGTCGGTGCCGGTGCAGCGGCTCGCCGACGTGCTGCGCGCCCTCGGCGTGACCGATCCCCCGCCGCGCCGCGGATGACATTGGGAGGCCGACCCTTCATCCGCGCAAGCCAGGCGCGACCTCGAATGCCGGGGTAGCCCTGCCGATCCTGTGGCCTAAGTACACGAAAACCCGGGCAGATTGACCTGCGCATTCTTTTCGTGCAAGGTCATTTCAACTTTGCAAGGCCGCGAGGGCGGGCTCGTGGACGGTGCCGAAGCTCGGCCCCGAGCCCGAGACGAACGCGGCCGCGCGAGCCGGGTTTCGCGGATGGGTGAGGGGAGGTTTTTCTCGATGGCATCGAAGCTCCGTGCGCCGAGCGTGAGCGGCGCCGCGCTCAAGGGTTCGGAACCGACGTTCGAGGAGGTCTTCGTCCGCAACGACGCGGTCTCGCTCTGCCTGCTCTTGAACCGCCGCGCGCGCGCGATGCGCGTCATCGACTTCCGCGCCGGCGCCTCGCCCGCCAAGCGCCTCTTCGTGCAGTCGATCGCGCGGCGTGAGCGCATCGAAAAGGTCGTCGCCCTGGTGGAGCGCGACGAGTGCGCGACGTGGGGCCGCCTCGGCTTCGCGCGCGAGGGGAACATTCCAGGCTTCTACAAGCGCAGCGACGCGTTCATCATGGGATGCCTCGTCGCCCCCGTCGCGACGGCGCCGGCGCCCGCGCAGCGTCGTTCGAGCCACGAGTCGGGCGTGTTCAGCGTCGGCCGCCACGACCTGTTCACGAGCGACTCGAGCGATGACGCCGACGAGGAGCTGCCGCCGCCCGCCTCGAGCGCCGCGGCCGAGAAGACCGCAGCGGCCGCGCGCAAGCTCGCCAAGGAGCTCGGCGAGCCCCCCGCGACGACGATGAAGCTCACCCCGCTGTCGTCGGCCGAGGTGCAGAAGCGCATCGCGCAAGCCACCAAGGAAGGGCGCGCGCTCACGGGCTTCGAGGCCTTCGGGCGCGACGTCACCCGCGACGACCTGCTCGCGACTGCCAAGGGGCACGAGCTGGTCGTCGGCGCGGAGATCCAGCGCTGCTACGGCAACGCGTTCATCGAGGCGCTGGCGGCCCCGCACGACGACAAAGAGCGCGCCTTCCTCAGCGCGGCGCTGCGCGCGATGTGCGATCGCCTGCTCGCCAACGGCATCTACACCGCCTTCGCGATCAGCCCCGCCAACGACGTGCGCATGGCGACGGCCTACGTCGTCAACGGCTTCCGTCGCACCGGCCTGCTGCGCTCGCACCTGCGCGTGCGCGACGAGCGCGTCGACGCGATGCTCTGGTCGCGCAAGCTCGCCAACCCGAGCGCGGAGGAGTGAGGGAGCTTCGCTCACCACCGCCTGAAAGGCGGTGGCTTCGGTCGACGACTGGAAGTCGATCACGTCGCCCTACGCGAACGACTCGGAACCAGAGATTCGCGCATCACGGCGAGGTTCGCTCGACTGCCCCCACCCCGGCCCTCCCCCGCGGTGCGGGGGAGGGAGTCTCGACGGAGCTTGCCGCGCGTTGGGCCCCCTTCCCACGCACCGCGGGGGAAGGGCTGGGGATGGGGGCCGTTCGATCTGGAA
>JAJXTK010000447.1 GCA_021783935.1 Myxococcales bacterium
GCTCGACTCCGAGGTGCTCTGCCCCGGCCACGGCGTGCCGATCTGGGGGCGCGATCGCGTGCACCGCGCGCTGACGGAGACCGCGGAGCTGCTCGAGCAGCTGCACGATCAGACGCTCGCGATGATGAACGAGGGGGCGCGCCTCGACGACATCCTGCACGCGGTGAAGGCGCCGGCGCACCTCATCGAGCGGCCGTATCTGCAGCCGCTCTACGACGAGCCCGAGTTCATCGTGCGCAACGTGCATCGGCTCTACGGCGGCTGGTGGGATGGCAACCCGGCGAACCTGCAGCCGGCGTCCGCGCCGGCCCTCGCGCGCGAGCTCGCGGCGTTGGCTGGCGGGGCAGGCAAGCTCGCCGATCGCGCGAGCGAGCTGGCGGCGCGCGGGGAGCATGCGCTCGCGTGTCACCTCGCGGAGCTCGCGGGGGAGGCTGCGCCGCGCGACGCGGGCGTGTGGCGGGCGCGGGGCAGCGTCTACGCCGCGCGCGCGCAGGCGGCGCGCTCGCTGATGGCCAAGGGGGTGTATCGGTCCGCGGCGAGCGAGAAGGGGCGATCGCAGCGGGCGCGTCGGCCGCGGACGGCTCGGCGGCGCGCAGGGCGGTCGGTCGGATCTCGAGCACGCTCGCCGGCTCCGGCGAGGAGCGTCGTCCGCTCGCCTGCCGGGCCGCCGGCGGCGTCGATGGGCAGCCGCGCGTGTCAGGGGCCGCCGAGCGCGTGATCGAGCGCGGCGACGTCGCTACTGGCAATGGCCATTCTGGCAGCTCCCCATCGCGCAGTCCCCCGACTGGGTGCAGGCCCCGCCGTACGGCGCGTAGCAGTAGTGCTGGCCGCCCGACGCGAGGCACTGGCCGCCCTGGCAGCAGTCGGCGTTGGTCGTGCAGACGCCGTGCGTCGGCGCGCACGCGCAGGTGCCGTTCACGCACGCGCCGCAGCAGTCGGAGCTGCCGGCGCAGGGCGCGCCAATGGGGCTGCACGCACACGCGCCCCCGGCGCAGACGCCGCTGCAACAGTCGGCGCTCCCCGCGCAGCGCGCCTTCGGCGGCGCGCACCCGCAGGCGCCGTTCACGCACGCGCCGCAGCAGTCGGAGCTGCCGGCGCAGGCCGTCCCCTTGGGGCCGCAGGCACAGGTGCCGCCGTACCCGCAGGAGCCGCTGCAGCACTGCGCGTCCGAGGCGCACTGCTGGCCGGCCGCGACGCAGGCGCATTGGCCGCCGGTGCAGGTCTGCGAGCAGCAGTCGCCCGCCTGCTGACACGCCGCGCCCCCGCCGCCGCAGCATCGCCCCGCGGCGCATTGGCCGTCGCAGCAGGGCATCGAGGTGTCGCAGAACTGACCGAGCCCCCGACAGGTGCACGTGCCGTTCTGGCAGGTCCCGTGGCAGCAATCGGTCGCCGTGAGGCACCCGCCCCCCTGCGGCGCGCACGCGCACACGCTGCCGGCGCACAGGCCGCTGCAGCAGTTGGCCGCTTGCCCGCACATGGCGTTGGTGCCGTTGCAGGGCGCGCAGGCCCCCCCGACGCAGACCGCGCTGCAGCACTGTTGATCGGTCTGGCAGTTGCCGCCGACGTCGGTGCACGCGCAGGTGCCGCCGTTGCAGACGCCGCTGCAGCACGGCATCTCGGCGCAGCTCCGACCGCCGAGCGCGCAGGTCGCGACGGGGCTGCCGTCGCCCGCAGCCGCGTCCGGCGTGTCGCCGCCGCTGTGGCCGCAGCCCGCCGCGATCATGGCGCCGAGGGTGAACACGCCGAGGAGTCGCTTCATCGCCATGCCGACCGTCCTTCCGCCGGAGAGACCGTGCGCCCGTCGCCGTCGGGCTGCCAGCACGGCGGGCCCCAGAGTTCGTTCTGGGCGTCCAGCCGACTTGGCGACGTCGGGCCTCCCGTCGCATCGCTTGAAACGCGTCGGGCGGCTGCGAGCGCCGGCGTGTCGCCAATCGGCGGCTGAGCCTACCGCTCGAAATCGCCGGATTGAGATGGACGACATGGCTCGCAAATCGACGCCAATTCCAGACCTCCTGACTTGGGCGCGTCGTCGTGATGCCAGCGAGGGAGGAGGCGCGGAGCCTCGCTGCGCAAGCTTCGCTCCGCGGGCCCGACCGGGCCGAAATTTGGCATCACGGCTTGCGGAACGACTTCGAACGATTTCAAGCGGTTGGCCTGTGGAGGTCAGGAGGTCTGAATTCAAAACTCTTCGAGCAGATGGCCTGTCCAGCGGAACGAACTCCGGGGCCCCACGGCGACCCCCTCTCGATCGCTGTCTCGACCGGCGTTCGATATCGGAGTCGGGTTGGACGACCCCCCGACGACAGGCGCAGCAGGGCATCGGTGCCGAGGCGCAGCCGGCGCTGTCGCACCGCGGTCACGTCGTCCGGCGCGGTGCCGCGCCGCATCGCGATCGGCCCGAAGCGCAGGCGCTCGCCGAAAGCCAGGTCGGGGCTTCGGTCGCGCTCTCGCAGTCGGCACCGGCTCCGGCACCGGCATCGGCATCGGTCACGGCATCGGTCACGGCATCGGCATCGGCATCGGCATCGGCATCGGTCACGGCACCGGCATCGGTCACGGCACCGGCACCGGCACCGGCACCGGCATCGGCATCGGCATCGGCACCGGCACCGGCATCGGCACCGGCATCGGTCACGGCGACGGCCCTCGGACTGGCCCCTTCGCTCAACGCCCCCGAGCCTCCCCCGAGCCTCCCCCGAGCCTCCCCCGAGCCTCCCCCGAGCCCCCCGTGAGCACCCTCAAAAAGGAGCCGGCCCCGCGATCTCCAAGGGCTGGGCGGGAGGCGCGTCTTCGCGCCGACGGGACCCGGCCCGCTCGCAACATCCCGCGCTCATCCGCGGGCCGGCTCCTTCTGCGAGGGGGGGCCGGGGAGTCCAGAGGGGCCGGCGGGGGAGCTGTGCTCCCCCATGGCCCCTCTGGCCGCCGGAGGCACGGCGTGCCTCGTATCACCGACCCTCGCAGAGGTCCCTTCCGCCCTCGCCGCGCGTGAGCGAGCTAGGAACGAAGGCCTTTCCGCCGGTCGCGAAGAACGCGACCGTATTGGTCCCGACGAACCACAGCGCGACGCCCAGCAGCGCGACGGCCCACGAGGTCGCGCGCTGCGATTTCGCCGAGATCGTCACCCCCCACGAGAAGAGGAACGTGCGCACGCCGTTGGCGAAGTGGAACACCGAGGCGGCGACCCCGAGCTCGTAGAACAGCGCCTTCGCGTGCCCGCCCCAGCGGTCCGACAGCATCGCGCCGAGCGCGTCGAAGAACTCCGAGTGCTGCATCGTGCCGAGCAGCTTCGGGATGCGGAGGTCCTTCAGGTGGAACGCGATGAACACCAGCGTCACGACGCCGGTCACGCGCTGCAGGAGGAACATCCAGTTGCGCGCGTAGCCGTAGGCGCCGACGTTCTGCTTCGACTGCAGGGCGAGCACCACGCCGTAGAGCGCGTGGAAGGCGAGCGGCGCGAAGATGGCGAGCACCTCGATGACCGGCAGCAAGGGCTGCCGCGCGATCTCCTCGACCGCGTGCCCGAAGCAGGTGCGCCCCTGCACCGCCTTCGCGTTGGTCCACAGGTGGAACACCAGGAACACGCCGACCGGCACGATGCCCGTGAGCGAGTGCAGCTTGCGCATCACGAAGTGACGACGATCGCGGCGCGTGGCTTCCTCGATCGGCTCGGCGTTCTCGCTCATGGTCGTCCCGAGTAGGTCTTCGCGCCGAAGGGAGCAATACTGCCCGACGTGACCACGAAGAGGCTCGCCGTCGCCCAGGGCATCGCGGCCTCGCTCGCCCTCGCAGCGATCGCGGGTCTGTCGTGCCGGCGCACCACCGACGAGCGCCCGAAGCCGGCCCTCGCGAGCACGGGGGCGTCACAGGAGCGCATGGACGGCGTTCGGCTTCGCTGGGCGTCGGCGGGGCCGGAGCAGCGGGCGGCCATGCGTCAGGAGCTCTACGAGCTCGTGGGCCAGCTCGAGGCCTCGGGCGACGGCCTCGAGGCGATGGCGCGGGCGTACCTCGCGATCGCCTGGCTGGACGCCGGCGTGCCGGACGCGGCGGAGGCCGTGGCGCGACCGCTCGTCGATGGGCCGCCGGGGGTCGAGCACGACCTCGGCCAGCTCGTCCAGGGGGCGGCCGCGCGCCGAAAGGGGGACCCGGAGGCGGCCCTCGCGCTGCTCACCCCGCTCGTCGGCAAGATCATCGATGTGTGGGCGCGGCCGCTGCTCGACGAGGAGCTCACCGAGGCCTACCTCGACGAAGGGCGCTCCGAGGAGGCGATCGCCGCGGCCGCGGCGTGGGTGCGGTCGGCTTCGAGCGATCGCCCGGCCGTGCTCTCGCGGGTCGAGGCGGTGCTCTCGCGCCTGCCGCCGACCGACGCGCGCCGCGTGCTCGACGCCGCGCGCGCCTCGCCGGGCCGCGGGGGCTACCCGCCCGAGCTGCTCGCGATGCTCGACCGGCGGATCGCGCAGCTGGTCAGCCTCGGCGACGCGGGGGCCGACGCGTTGGAGCCGACGCCGTCCTACGACGACGAGCCGGTGCACTTCGAGGGGCGCGCGATCGCGCTGCTGGTGCCCACCGGCTCGCTCGCGCGCTCGGCCCTCGCCGCGCTCGTCACGCGCGTCGTCGCCTCCGACGTCTCGCCGCGTCCGACGAGCTTCGACCCCTCCGCCCCCCGCGCCTCCGACGCCGGCGTGCGCGCGTCGAGCGCAGACGCCTCGGCCGAGGCGCGGCTCGAGTCGATGCCGGGCGCTTCACCGCCGGCGCCTCCCGCGCACCGGCTCGCCGTGTTCGACACCGAAGGTACGGCGGAGGGGACGCGCGCCGCGCTCGCGCAAGCGGAGCACGCCGGCGCGGCGGTCGTGATCGGCGGCGTGACCGACGTCGAAGCCAACGCGCTCGCCGCCCTCGCCCAGAGCGCGAGGGTCCCCGTCGCGTTGCTTCGACGGCCGAGCGCGCCGCCCGCCGTGCCCGTCGGCGAGGCCACCTGGTGGATCGCCGTCGGCCCCTCGGTCGCCGAGGAGCGCGCGGCGACCCTCCGCGCGGCCGGCGCGCTCGTCGGCGAGCAGGCGCTCGTCGAGCCGATCCCGGAGCTCCCGACGGGGCCGCAAGCGTCGGACGATCTCCACCCCCGCTGCGACGCGACCCCGAAGACGGCCGCGGGCGACGCCTTCCCCATCGCGGCCTGGCAGAAGCGCAAGACGGCCGTCGTCGTGGTGCTCGGCGACGCGCGCTGCGCGGAGCGGGTGCTCGGCGAGCTCGAGCACGCCCCGGGATATCGGCCGCGCGTGGTGCTCTCCCCCTCGGCCCTCGAGCTGCTTTCTCGCGGCTCGCCGCTCGCGCGCACGGCCGTGGGCGCCGGCGCGCTCCCCGCCTCCGACGACGCGCCCGCCGAGCTGCGGCGTCTGTGGCGCGAGCTGCGCGCGCCGGTCGGCTGGTCTGCGGGGCTCGCGCACGACGCCGCCGAGCTGGCCCTCGCCGCGACCCCCGGCGTCGCCGACGCCTCGGTGCCCGAGGCGGTGGTCCG
>JAJXTK010000448.1 GCA_021783935.1 Myxococcales bacterium
CGCTCGACGGGCGCGTGGCGCGCGCGACCAAGACGCAGAGCGCGTTCGGCCTGCAGATCGACTCGCTCGCCGACGTGATCTCGTTCGGCGTCGCCCCTGCGATCCTCGTCTACCAGTGGTCGCTCCACGCGCTCGGCGGCCTCGGCCTCGTCGCGAGCTTCGTGTTCGTCGCGTGCGGCGCGATCCGGCTCGCCCGCTTCAACGTGCTCTCGATGCGCGAGAAGGGGGCGCCCGTGAAGCCCGGCAAGTACATCGTCGGGCTGCCGATCCCCGGCGCCGCCGGGATCCTGATCTCGCTCGTGGTCGCCAACCACGCGGCGGCGGGCGATCTCCACACGCGGCGCTGGGCCTTCGTGCTCCTCGCGGTGGTCATCGCGCTCAGCGGGTTCATGGTGTCGACCATCAAGTTCCGCTCGTTCAAGGACGTGCGGCTGAACGCGCGCACCGTCGCCTTCGTCGGCTTCGTGGTCGTGAGCTCGGCCGCGATCTCCGTCTACCGCAGCCCGGCCTTCGTGCTCGTCTACCTGCTCAGCGCCTACATCGCGATCGGCGTGGTCGAGACGGCGATCGGGATGCCCAAGGCGATCGCCGCCGCGCGCCGGGCTCGCGCGCGCGACTCGGCCCCGCCCGCGATGTGACTCAGGCCTCGAGCAGGTCGCAGCCGAGCTCCAAGAGCAGCGCCGACATGGCCGTGAGCGGCAGCCCGACGATCGCGGTGTGGTCGTCGCCGCGCATCGACTCGAACAGCAGCGCCCCGCGGGCCTCGACGCGGTAGGCCCCGGCGCAGTCGAGCGGCGCGTCGCGAGCGACGTAGTCCTCGGCCTGCGCCCGCGTGAGCGCGCGCATGGCCATGCTGTGCCTCACCGCGCGCGAGACGGTCCGGCGCGCCCGAGCGTCGTGCACGGCGACGGCCGTGTGCAGCTCGTGGGTGCGCCCCTGCAGCGCGAGCAGCTGCTCGACCGCCGCCTCGCGGCTGCCGGGCTTGCCGAGCACGCGCGCGCCGAGGGCGGGCACCTGATCGGCCCCCACGATGAGCGCGTCCGGGTACGCACCCGCGAGGCTCTCGGCCTTGCCCCGCGCCAGCGCGATCGCGAGATCGCCGGGGGCGATGGCGGCGTCGTGGCGCTCGACGAAGCGCGGCGACGCGGCGAGGTGCGTGACCCCCGCGGCCTCGAGCAGCGCCCTGCGATACTGGCTGGTCGAGGCGAGGACGATCGTGCGCATCGGCGCGCGAGCCTACGCCCGACGCGCGCGCGGCGCCCGCCGTCACGCGCCGCTCACGGGCACGCGGGGAGCGCGCCGGCGCCGTCCCAGTAGTCCTTGGCCGCGACGCTCTGCGCGAGCCGCGCGCCGTCGAGCCAGCTCTCTGCGGTCGCGGCGCCGCGCAGATGCCGCTCGAGGAACGCGACCACCGTCGCGCGCACCGCGGCCTTGCGCGGCGCGACGGGGCTCGTGCCGGCGACGCACGTGCTGCACGTGAAGCCGCAGCTCGGATCGTCGAGGAACTGCATGTGGCCGAAGTCCCAGACCGTCCACAGGTAGCGCGCGATCGTGCTCGGCGTGCCGGCGTAGAAGGCCGCCGCGTCGAGCCCGGTGGGCGCGCAAGGGGTCGCGCCGAACGAGCTCGCCGTGCAGTGCGACTGGGTCGCGCCGAAGTAGCCCATGGGCACGGCGAGCGTCGCGGTCCGGGTCGGCGTGAGCTGCGGGTGCGCTGCGTCGATCGTGCCGCCCGGCGAGGGGTTGCCGTCGACGGGATCGAGCGCGAAGACGGCCGCGAAGGCCGGATCGGCGAGCGCGGCCATCACCGCCCCCTTGCCGCCGAGCGAGTGCCCCGCCGCGGCGACGCGCGCGGCGTCGACCTTGGGCAGGCCGCTGATCGTGCCCGCCGCCATCGCGGCGCGCAGGCTCGAGAGCGCGGTGGCGACGTCGCGGTGGTCGATGCTGAAGAGCGTCCCCGGATAGTCGGTCGAGCAGGCCACGTAGCCCCACGACGCGAGGTGCGTGAGCAGCTGGTCGTAGCCGTTGGCCGCGAGCATGAAGCCGTGCGCGAAGGCGACGCCGGGGAACCCCGCCCCGCCGGGCGCGTCGGTCGGCGCGACGCAGTGGACCGAAGACCCCGAGATCGTCGCGTCGAGCGTGCCGGTCGGGTGCCGACCGACCACCGAGTAGTCGACGCCGGCGCCGCCGCCGTCGGACGCGTCGACGCCCACCTCGCCGACGGCGTCGATCGACGAGCTCGTGTCGAGGGCGACGTCGCCGAACGCGTCGCCCGCCGCGCCCTCGCCCGTCACGCCGTCGAGCTGGGCGTCGAACACGCCCTCCCGCGCCGGGCTCGTGGCGTCGCTGCCGCTGCAGCTCGCGGCCGCGATCGCGAACGTCGAGGCGACGGCGCGGAGCAGGCCGCGCGAGGCCATGGGGGTGAAGCGATGGTGGGGGGTCATCGTGGCCTCTTCTTCTTCGCGGGGGTGGGGGCGCGCGTGCGCGCCGGGCGCTTGGTGCTTGGGGCGCCGCGCGGATCGTGCGTCGCGTCGCGCGCGGCGTTCGACGACGAGGCCTCGGCGATCATCTGCTGCAGCGTCGGCAGCAGGGTCTTGCGTCGCAAGAGCACGATCAGCCGCTCGGAGAGCTTCGTCGACGCTTCGACCAGCTCGCCGAGGCGCGCGCCCGCGCGCGGGACGACCCCCTCGCGGAAGATGCGCAGCTCGGTGCGCGCGAGCTCGCGCACCGCGCGCACGTACGGCTCGAGGATCCCGATCGGGAGCATCTCGTCGGTCAGGCCCGCGCGGCGCGCGGCCCCGAGCGTCTGTAGCAGCGCGAGGTCGTCTCCGGTGTAGCGCTCGTCGCCGCGCGCGCGATCGGGCGTCACCACGCCGAGGGCGCAGAGGTAGTCGAGCTGGGCGGGGGGCAGGCCGGCGGCGACGAGCTCGGCGCGCGTGCGCGACGTCTCGCTCGCGAGCTCGTCGAGCACCCGCGCGATCGCCGCGGCGGTCTCGGCGTCGGCGTCTCGGTCGGGCCCGCCGTCGAGCACCCCCTTGATCACGCGCAGCGGCAAGAAGCGGGTGCGCTGCAGCTCCTTGATCGCCTTGACCCGCTCGACCAGGGCGGCGTCGTAGAGCGCGACGTTGCGCCCGACGCGCACCTGCTCGGGCGGCAGGAGCCCCTCGCGCAGGTAGTGCTTGATGGTCGCCGCCGGGACGCCGCTCCGGCGAGCGAGACCCGAGATACGGAGACTTTCATGTGCGTTTTCGGTGGCTTTCATGAACAGTAGGAAGTCTAACTTCCTACTTCTTAGGCGCCCCGCACGGCTGGGTCAACGCGCCGGCCGTCGCGGGCGCAACATTGCGCGCGGGGCTCGAGCGCGCCCCTCGGCGCCGGCCTCAGCGCGCTTCGAACTTCGGCTTTCGCTTGCCGACGAACGCGAGCAGCCCCTCTTTGGCATCCGCCGACGCGAACAGCTGCGACTGCAGCTCGCGCTCGAGGGCGAGCCCTTGCTCCAGCGCCATCTCCGAGCCCGACTGCACCGCGCGCTTGATGCGCCCGACGGCGAGCGACGCCTTGTCGGGGGGGGTGAAGCGCCGCGCGAACGCGTGCACCTTCGCGTGGAACTCCTCGGTCGACTCGGCCTCGATCACGTCGCTCACGAGCCCGTGCGCGTGCGCCTGGTCGACGTCGAAGGGGGCCCCCTCGACCATCAGCCGGATCGCCTTCGCCTTGCCGAGCAGGCGCGCGAGCCGCTGCGTGCCGCCGGTGCCCGGCAGCACGCCGAGCTCGACCTCCGGCAGCCCGACGCGCGCAAGGCCGCGCCGCGCGAGGCGCAGATCGCACGCGAGCGCGACCTCGAGCCCGCCGCCGACGCAGTGGCCGTTGATCGCCGCGATGACCAGCTTGGGCGTCTGCTCGAGGCGCGAGAGCGTCTCGTTCGCGTGCAGGTAGAAGTAGTATTTGTACGTCTCGTCGACCTCCGAGAGCATGCGGATGTTCGCGCCGGCGCAGAAGAAGTTGTCGCCGCGGCCGGTGAGCACCACCACGTGCACCTCGTTGTCGAAGCGCGCGTCGAGGATCGCCTCGTCGAGATCGCGCATCATCTCGTGCGTGTACGCGTTCATCGGCGGGTCGCTCAGGACGATGGTGGCGACGCCTTCGGACACCGCGTAGTCGACGAGCCTCGTTGCCATGGCGCGGGGCGTACGGGGCCGTGACGGCAGAGTCAAGGCGCCTCGACGGCGTTTGGCCAGTGACTCAGGCCGACGAGGTTGCCGTCGGGATCGCGCACGTAGAGCGTGTAGGCGGACGCGCGCTCGATCGGGTGCCCCGCCGCCGACAGGCGCGCGCGCAGGGCGTCACGCTCCTCGCGCGCGATCGCGAGGGCGACGCAGTGCCAGCCCGGCGCCTCGTCGCGGCGCGCGCCCTCGGCCACCGCCGCCCGCTCGATCGCGAGGAAGGCGCCCCCCTCGAGCCCGACCCACACCGAGCGGGGCGCGCCCGCGTCGTCCGACCACCGCCTCACGACCGGCATGCCGAGCACCTCGACGTAGAAGCGCTCGGCGCGGACGAGATCGCGCACGACGACGGCGAGGTGGTGGAGGCGAGGCACGGCCCGATCCTATCGGCCTCGGCGCGCGACGCCCACGCACGAGGGGGGCGATCCGGCGCGATCGCGAGCCCGCTTCGCCAGCCGTGCGACGCGCGTGTATGGATCGCCGAGCCGTGTCGAACGAGCCCAAGAGCCCGAAGCCCCCGCGCCCCCCCGGCATGCTCCGCCAGGCGTGGCTCATCGCGCGCAAGGACCTCGCGATCGAGCGGCGCACCGGCGAGATCGTGGTCACGGGCGGCTTCTTCGGCGCGCTGCTCGCGGTGCTCACGTCGGTCGCGTTCTACGGCGGCCCGGCCACGGCGCCGGCCCTTGCGCCCGGCGCGATCTGGATCGCCACCGCGTTCTCGGCGGTGCTCGCCCTCGGGCGCACCTGGTACCGCGAGCGCGAAGAGGGGGCGCTCGACGCGCTGCTCGCGGGGCCCATCGCGCGCCCCGCGGTCTTCTTCGGCAAGGCCGTCGGCGTCGCGGCGTTCCTCGGCGCCATCGAGCTCGTCGTCGTGCCGATCGTCTCGCTCTTGCTTCGGGTCGATCTCACGCGCGTGGGCGGCGCGCTGTTCCTGCTGCTCGGGCTCGCGACCATCGGCGTCGCGGCGAGCGGCACGCTGTTCGGCGCGATGACGGCGCGCACGCGCGCGCGCGAGCTGATCCTGGCGGCGGTGCTCTTCCCGCTGCTCACGCCGACGCTCGTCATCGGCGTCGCCGCCACGCGCGAGGTCGTCGACGGCGCCACGCTGATCGAGATCCTCGATCACGTGAAGCTGCTGCTCGTCTTCGACGTCGTGTTCGTCGCCGGCGGCGCGGCCGTGTTCGGCAGCGTCATCGACGCCTGAGCGCGCCTCAAGGCCGCCGCAAGGGCCCCGCAACGGGGACTTGGCTCCGGCCGTGTCGCTCGACTTTCGCCGAAGTTCGCCGCGCGA
>JAJXTK010000449.1 GCA_021783935.1 Myxococcales bacterium
GTCGCCCCCGAGGCCGGCGACGCGGGCCTCGCGAAGCTGAGGGCGCTCGCGCCGGCCGGCATCATCCTCTCGGGCGGCCCCGCGAGCGTCTACGGCGAGGGGGCGCCGCAGGTCGATCCGCGGCTCTTCGAGCTCGGCGTCCCGATCTTGGGGATCTGCTACGGCGTGCAGCTCGCCGCGCACACGCTCGGCGGCAGGGTCGAGCGTGCGCAGGCGCGCGAGTACGGCCCGCAGCAGGTCACCATCGATCGACCCGAGGGGATCTTCCACCGCTTCTCCAAGGGCGAGTCGATCGACGTCTGGATGTCGCACGGCGACAGGCTCGCCGCGATCCCCGCCGGCTTCACCAACATCGGCACCAGCGCGAACACCCCGTTCTGCGCCATCGCCAACGAGCAGAAGCGCATCTACGGCATCCAGTTCCACCCCGAGGTCGTGCACACGCCGCGCGGCGCCGAGATCCTCGCGGCGTTCCTGTTCGACGTCGCCGGGCTCTCGCCGTCGTGGACGCCGGGCTCGTTCGTCGAGGAGGCGATCGCGCAGGTGAGCAAGACCGTCGGGCCGAGGGGGCACGCGATCTGCGGCCTGTCGGGTGGCGTGGACTCGTCGGTCGCCGCCGTGCTCTGCCACCGCGCGATCGGCGATCAGCTCACCTGCGTCTTCGTCGACAACGGCCTCTTGCGCAACGGCGAATTCGAGCAGGTGCAGGCGATGTTCCGCGAAAATTTCCGCGTGAGGCTCGTCGCGGTCGACGCGAGGCAGCGGTTCCTCGACGCGCTCGCGGGGGTCAGCGATCCCGAGCAGAAGCGCAAGATCATCGGCCGCGTCTTCATCGAGGTCTTCGACGCCGAGGCGAAGAAGCTCGCCACCGCGCACGCCTCGAACGAGCCCGATTTCCTGGTCCAGGGGACGCTCTACCCGGACGTCATCGAGAGCGTGTCGTTCAAGGGGCCGAGCGCAGTCATCAAGAGCCATCACAACGTCGGCGGCCTCCCCGCGAAGATGAAGCTCAAGCTCGTCGAGCCGCTCCGCGAGCTCTTCAAGGACGAGGTGCGCGCGGCCGGCGAGGCGCTCGGCATGCCGCGCAGCTTCATCTGGCGACAGCCGTTCCCAGGGCCGGGCCTGGCGATCCGCTGCCTCGGCGAGGTGAGCGAGCCCCGGCTCGCGATCCTGCGAAGCGCCGACGCGATCCTCGACGCCGAGGTGCGCGCGGCCGGGCTCTACGAGAGCCTCTGGCAGTCGTTCTGCGTGCTGCTGCCGGTGCGCAGCGTCGGCGTGATGGGCGACGAGCGCACCTACGAGGAGACCGCGTGCATCCGTGCGGTGCAGTCGACCGACGGCATGACGGCCGATTGGGCCAAGCTCCCCTACGAGCTGCTCGCGCGCGTCTCTGCGCGCATCATCAACGAGGTCCGGGGGATCAACCGCGTCGTCTACGACGTGTCGTCGAAGCCGCCGGCCACCATCGAGTGGGAGTGACCCGTGCGCATCGCCCGTGAGCTCGTGGCAGTGGCGCTGCTGTCGCTCGGCGTCGGCTGCGCGGGTGCGAGGCCGCCGACGACCTCGCTGAGGTTCGCGCCGGCGCGCGGCTCGCCGCCGGCCGCGCGGGTGATCATCGACGATCAGGAGCTCGGGCCGCTCGTCTACGTGACCGAGCACGGCGTCGCGATGCCGCCGGGCAAGCACCGGATCACGATCGAGGCCGACGGGTATCTGCCATGGGACCAGGAGGTCGAGGCAGGGCCGAACGGCGGTCTGCTGAAGCTCGACGTGACGCTCGTGAAGAAGCCGGACTGAGCGGCGCCGCCGCGGGCCGAGGCGCGCCTTTGCGCGAGGCGCTCGGATCCGAGATCATCGTGGGATGCGCGCAAGGGGGATCTCGCTCGCGTTCGTCGTGACTCTCCTCGCGTCGTGCGGCCGCGGCGGCGGCTCGTCCGCGCCGTCGACGACCGTCCGCATGCACTTCGCGCGCGCCCAGGGGTTCTTCGCGGCGCCGTTCCCGAGCGACGAGCTCGCGTCGGCCGACGGGAGGATCTCGCTCGCCGGCTACCCGAACGCCTTCGACAACACCCTGATCGCTCAGGCGACGACGCTCATCCAGCGCGACGCCCGCGGCTTCTCGACCACCGCCGGCGTCTTCTTCACCCTCACCGACGCGATCGATCCGACGAGCCTCCCCGACCGCGCGGGGAGCGTCGCGGCGGGGGCCAGCGTGCTGCTCGTCGACGTCGATCCGGGCTCGCCGAAGAAGGGGCAGCGCGTGATCGTCGACGCGCGCTACGTCGACGACGGCGGCCCGTTCGCCGACGCGCGGCTCCTGTCGCTCGTGCCCTTGCAGGGGACGCCGCTGCGGCCGAGCACGCGCTACGCCGCGGTGGTCACGCGCGGCGTGAAGGACGCGCGGGGCGAGCCGCTCGCGCAGGCGACCGAGGTCGCGACGATCGCGGCCGGCGGCGCGCCCGAGGGGCTGCGCGCCGACGTCGCGGCCGAGTACGCGAGCGCGCTCGAGGTGCTCGCGGGCCTCGGCGTCGCGGCCGATCGGGTGGCGGGGCTCGCGGTCTTCACGACCGGCGATCCGACCGCACAGCTGCGCACGGTCGTCGCCGCGATGGCGGCGCGCCCGGCGCCGACGATCTCGAAGCCCTTCACGCGCGGCGAGGTGTTCGACGGCTACTGCGTCTACTCGACCACGATCCCGATGCCCGACTACCAGTCGGGCACGCCGCCCTACGAGGCCACCGGCGGCACCTGGGCCTACGACCCGAGCGGCGCGCCGATCTACCAGCGCGACGAGCCGGCGAACCTCGTGGTCACGATCCCGCGCGCCACGATCCCGGCGGCCGGCGCCCCGGTGGTCGTCTTCGTGCGCACCGGTGGCGGCGGGGATCGACCGCTGGTCGATCGCGGCGTCCAGGGGGTGCACGACGGCCCGCCGCTGGTGCCCGGCAGCGGCCCCGCGCAGGACTTCGCGGCGATCGGCTGGGCCGGCGCCCAGGTCGATGGCCCGCTCGGGGGCCTGCGCAACACGACCGGGCAGGACGAGCAGTTCCTCGTCTTCAACGTCGGCAACGCCGGCGCGCTCCGCGACAACGTGCGCGAGTCGGCGGCCGAGCTGACGCTCATGCCCACCATCCTGAAGGGGCTCGTGCTCGACGTCTCCGACTGCCCCGGAGCGAGCAGCGCGGCGGGCGGCGCCACCGTCGGCTTCGACACGAGCCACGTGGTGATCATGGGGCACTCGATGGGCGCGTCGATCGCGCCGCTCACCGTCGCCGCCGATCCCCGCTACCGCGCGATGATCCTCAGCGGCGCGGGGGCGAGCTGGATCGAGAACATCCTCTACAAGAAGGAGCCGATCGACGTCGGCGGCGTGTTCGGCGTGCTGCTCGGCTACGTCAACGACTCGCCGCCGCGGCCGATCCTGCGCGGCGATCCGGCGATCTCGCTCTTCCAGTGGGCGGCGGAGGCGGCCGACGAGCAGATCTACGACGACCAGATCCTGTTTCCGACCGGCGCACCGACCGGCGCGCGGCACGTGCTGATGCTGCAGGGGATCGTCGACCACTACATCATGCCGCCGATCGCCGAGGCGACCGCGCTCTCGATGGGGCTCGATCTCGGCGGCCCCGCCTACGACGTGAGCGCCGCGGAGCTCGCCTCGCTGCCGAAGATGGGCGAGGTGCTGCCGCTCGTCGGGCGCGGCTCGATCGCGCTCCCCGCGCGGGGCAACGTCTCGAGCGGGGCGCTGCGGGCCACGGGCGTCGTCGTGCAGCACCCCGCCGACGGCGTCGAGGATGGCCACGAGGTCGTCTTCCAAACGGAGGCGCCGAAGCACCAGTACCGCTGCTTCCTCGAGAGCCTGCTCGCGGGCGTGCCGACGGTCGTGCCCGACGGCAAGGAGGACGACCCCTGCCCGTGAGCGCTCCGGCGCTCAGTGCCCGGTCGCGGCCGGCGCGCCTTGCGCGGCCGACGCACGCGTCTTCGGCTCGCGCCCCTCGAGGCGCCCGAGCATGCCGAGCAGCCCGTCGAGGATCGTGTACGGGTGCGGCGGGCAGCCGGGGATGAAGAGGTCGACCGGCACGACGCTCGAGGCGCCGCCGCGCGTCTCAGGATGCGAGGCGTAGATGCCGCCCGAGATCGCGCACGCGCCGACGGCGATCACGATCCTCGGATCGGGGGTCGCGTCGTAGGTCTTCTTGAGGGCGAGCTCCATGTTGCGCGTCACGGGGCCCGTGATCAGCAGGCCGTCGGCGTGGCGCGGCGAGGCGACGAACTGGATGCCGAAGCGCCCGAGGTCGAAGACGATCGTCCCGAGCACGTTGAGGTCGAGCTCGCAGCCGTTGCACCCGCCGGCGCTCACTTGCCGCAGCTTCAGCGAGCGCCCGAAGAGCTTGCGGAGCCGCCCGTCGAGCTCGACGCGCTTCTGCTCGAAGGCCCCCTCGACGATCAGATCCTCGCGCCGGCGCGCGGCGAGCCGGTAGTCCGAGCCGAGCTCGATGGCCCCCTTCGGGCACGCGGCGGTGCATTCGACGCAGAAGAGGCAGCGCCCGGTGTCGAGCCGCACCCTGCCGTCTTCGAGCGCGATGGCCCCGGTCGGGCAGGCGCGCTCGCAGTCGCTGCAGCCCGCCTCGCAGCGCGCGGGGTCGAGCTCGGGCGCGCCGCGGAAGTGGCGCGGGAGCGTCGGCTCGATGGCCGGATAGGCGACCGTTCGGTGACGTTGCTTCGCGCGCTCGAGGAGGATCTTCAGCATCGGGGCACCGTGCGCTCAGAGATCATGGCCGCAATAAGAGAGATCGAAGCTCTTGTTGCAGAGCGGGAAGTCGGAGATCGCCTGGTTGCGAAGCGCCATCGCGAGGCCGGTCCAGTTGTGGAACGAGGCGTCGACCACGCGGTAGGTCGAGAACGCGCCGGCCGCGTCGGTGATCGCGACGTGCGCGAGCTCGCCGCGCCACCCCTCGACCATCGAGACGCACACCCGATTGGGGGGGAGCCGACCGTGCGCCGCGCGCGCGCCGCCGCGGGGCAGGGCGGAGAGCAGCTCGCGCACGCAGGCGGCCGAGCGTCGGATCTCGAGCCAACGGACGTAGGCGCGGGCGAAGACGTCGCCGCTCTGCGCCGTCGAGACCGGCACCTTCTGCACGCGGTAGAGCCCCCACGGGTGATCGAGCCGCACGTCGCGGTAGAGCCCCGAGGCGCGCGCCGCGTAGCCGACCAGGCCGAGCCTCGTCGCGACCTCCTGCGAGACGCGCCCAGTGTTCTCGAAGCGGGCGAGCACCGAGGCGCTCGACCAGAGCAAATCGACCGCCCCCTCGACGTCCTTCACCGCGGCGTCGAGGCGCGCGAGCAGCCCGCTGACGTCGGAAGGCTCGACGTCGAAGCCGACGCCGCCGGGCCTCACGAGCCCGCGGCCGAAGCGGCTGCCGCACAGCGACGCGGTGAGGTTGAGGAAGTCGCCGCGCAGGCGTCCGCAGTACGACGCGGTCGGCAGGAAGCCCACGTCGCCCGCGAGCG